>NZ_CP083692.1:3000000-3246778 GCF_020096995.1 Leucobacter sp. Psy1 | reverse complement strand
ATATCGTGGTCAGAAATCCCGCGAGCGTTGGGATGTCCGGTTGCGGACACCTCGTCATGCCCACGCTACTCAGAGTTTTCTCCACAGACAAACGCGAGAACGCGGATGAACCATCCGGACCGCTGGCCGGGAGGGTGGACCGCGTGCTCGGGCGGGTCGAATGGGTGAGATGTTTCACACTCGCACGTGGAAGCGATCGGGATTCTTTTGACGGACAGGACATTTGCGCTTAAAGTAGATATCTTGTAGAGGCGGGCCCACTATTGGCCTGCCCGCATCCGACTTCCTCTGCGCCTCGAGCACTGGGGATCCATCCCACAAGTCACGGAGTTCACTATGAGCAAGCGTACGTTCCAGCCCAACAACCGCCGCCGCGCGAAGGTCCACGGCTTCCGTGCGCGCATGCGCACCCGTGCGGGTCGCGCCATCGTTTCGGCTCGGCGAGGCAAGGGCCGCGCCAAGCTCACCGCGTAATTCCTCTCCTTCCTGGTGACTCATGCCTGCACGGCAGCATCGCATCACCCGGGGGGACGACTATCGGCGCGTCTCTCGCGCCGGCTGCCGCGTGGGTGGTGCGACATGCACCACCCACGCGGTTTTGCGTGCCGGGCAAGAACCGGCCCGTTTCGGCTTCATCATTTCTCGGGCGGTAGGGAACGCCGTGACCCGGAACCTTGTGAGAAGACGCATGAAGACCATTGTGGAACGGCGACTTCACGAGGGGTTCCGCGGGAGCGACATCGTCTTTCGTGCCCACCCGGCCTCGGCGGAGGCATCGTTCGCGCAACTCGAACGCGAGATGAACCGTGCTCTCGATCGGGTCGAGCGCTGGCAGGGCGAAGCTGCCCAGCACGAAGGGCCGGAGACATGATGAGGCGCATCGTCTCCGGTATCTGGCTCGCGCCGAGAAATCTCTCGATCGCGATCATGCACGCGTATCGCTTCGCGATCTCGCCGCTCTACGGGCAGGTGTGCAGGTATCATCCATCATGTTCCCGGTACGCTCTGGAGGCGTACCAGCAGCACGGATTCGTCCGGGCTTCGGCGCTGACACTGTGGCGACTGCTGCGGTGCAATCCGTGGAGCCAGGGCGGCATTGACGATGTACCGGCGCCTCGGCGGCGGCTTACGACCACGAACTCCCGCGGATTCGTCCGCGCAATCGACCGAAAGGCCTGATCCCGGTGGACTTCATCGAAACACTCCTCTGGCCGCTCCGCTGGCTCGTCGAGCTGGTGCTGTGGGTATGGCACATGCTGTTCACCTCGGTGGGCATGGACACCGACGGCGGGGTGACCTGGGTTCTTGCGATCATCGGCCTCGTGGTCGTCGTGCGTTCGGCGCTGATCCCCGTCACCGTACGGCAGATCAAGTCTCAGAGGCGCATGATGGAAATCGCGCCGGAGATGAAGAAGATCCAGGCGAAGTACAAGGGCAAGAGCGACCAGTTCTCCCGCGAGGCCATGAGTCGCGAGACCATGGCGATGTACAAGAAGCACGGGACGAACCCGTTTGCGTCGTGTCTGCCGATCCTGATCCAGATGCCGATCTTCTTCTCGCTCTTCTACGTCCTCCGCGGCGCTTCTGAGGGTCGCGCGGGCATCGGATTCATGGATGCCGCCCTGACCGAGAGCTTCAACCACGCCTCGATCTTCGGCGCACCGCTCGCGCTCAACTTCAGCGGCGCTCTCGAGCAGGGGCAGTGGACGGTCGTCATTCTGCTCGGCATCATCGTGGTCCTCATGATCGCCTCGCAGTTCTTCACGCAGCTCCAGATCATGTCGAAGAACGTCTCGGACGAGACGAAGAACTCGCCGATGTACCGGCAGCAGAAGATTCTCCTCTACATCATCCCCTTCGCCTTCCTCTTCTCGGGCTACATGTTCCCGCTCGCGCTCAACATCTACTGGTTCACCTCGAACCTGTGGACGATGGCTCAGCAGTTCATCGTCATCCGCAATATGCCGACTCCGGGCAGCGATGCGTGGCGCGCGCGCCAGGAGCGACTGCGCGCCAAGGGCAAGCTCGACGAAGAGCAGGAGGCCGAGATGGATCGTATCAACGGCAAGAAGACGAGTGAGGGCCAGCGGCAGCAGCCGGTCAGTGCCAAGCGCTCGAAAAAGAAGAAAAAGTGAGGCGGCCGCGATGACCGATAGCGCAGCGAACCAGCAGCTCCGAGAGGACCCCTCGATCGAGGAACTTGAGGGCGAGGGCGATTACGCGGCCGACTACATCGAGGGCCTCCTCGACATCGCCGACCTCGACGGTGACATCGATATCAACGTCGCCTCGGGTCGCGTCTATCTCGCGGTCAACGGAGGCGGGCAGGATCTCGACCGCTTGGCGAACCCCGAGACCGTGCAGGCGATGCAGGATCTTACTCGGCTCGCCGCACAGGCCAAGACGGGTCGCTTCTCGCGCCTGATCCTCGATATCGCGGGATCGCGAGAGGCCCGTGCCGGCGAGCTCAAGGGGCTCGTCGATGCCGCGGTGGCCCAGATCGCCGCCGGACGTACCGAAGTCGCCCTCGAGCCGATGTCGTCGTACGAGCGCAAGCTGGTGCACGACGAGGTCGCCGAACGCGGGTACCGTTCGGAGTCCCGCGGTGAGGGACGGGAGCGTCGCCTCGTCATCACGGCCGCCTGAGGAGTTTCACGTGAAACAGGACGGCACTGCCGGGCCCGAGATCGAGCCCGAGCCAGCTGAGGCGATCGATCTGGCGGGCGACCGGATCGATGTGCTCCGCAGATTTGCCGAGGACCTCGGCACGCGCGGTGAGCTGCTCGGCCTCATCGGTCCGCAGGAGGCCGAGCGGCTGTGGTCGCGCCACCTGCTGAACTGCGCCGTGCTGGCTCCGCTGATCGCTCCGGATGCTCGGGTCGCCGATATCGGCACCGGCGGTGGACTGCCGGGTCTCGTGCTGGCGATCCTGCGCCCCGATGCGCAGTTCCGACTCATCGAACCCATGGAACGTCGGTGCGCATGGCTGACGGAGCAGATCGACGCGCTGGGTCTCGAGAACGCCGAGGTCCTGCGAGGACGTGCTGAGGAGTACCACGGTGCCTTCGAGGTCGATCTGGTCACCGCCAGAGCTGTGACGGCGCTGCGCAAACTCGTTCCGCTGACCGCTCCCCTGCTCCGCGATGGCGGTGAGATGCTCTTCTTGAAGGGCGTATCCGTCGAGTCCGAGATCGACGCAGCAGCGAAGACGCTCCGCAAGCATCGTGTCACCGAAATCGAGGTTCGCGAACTCGGCGTCGGGCAACTCGCCGAGACGACACGGGCATTCCGTGGCGTCGTGCAGCGCTCCGCCCGGGCGGCGGATCCGGTCGGATAGGTTCCTGTCGGGGGCAGGCCGTAAAGTAGTACCGGTTGCACCTGCTGAGCTGCACCACACGACCCTCGATCTCGCGACAGGAGTGCATGAGCGCATGAGCGGAGCCGGCAAATCGCTGGTCGGCGATCACCTCGCCGACAAGGTGCGTCGTCGCCGTCGTCTCGAGGAGATCACGTCGAGCCTGCCTGAACAGACCCGGGTGATCACGGTGTCGAACCAGAAGGGCGGCGTCGGCAAGACAACGACGACCGTGAACCTCGCTTCAGCACTCGCGCGGCGAGGCGCGAACGTGCTCGTCATCGACCTGGATCCTCAGGGGAACGCGTCGACGGCGCTGGGCGTAATGCATCGCCCGGAGGTGACGAGCGTTTACGAAGTACTGCTCGGTGACAGCGGCATCGAAGACGCGATCCAGCCGACCACAGACCACGAGCGTCTCTTCTGCGTCCCCTCGACCATCAACCTCGCCGGTGCAGAGATCGAACTGGTATCGCTCGTGGCGCGCGAGCAGCGCCTACGTACGGCCCTGGAGCAGTACCTGCGCGAGGCCGAGCATCACTTCCACTACGTGTTCATCGACTGCCCACCGTCACTCGGGCTGCTCACCGTCAACGCGTTCGTGGCGGCACGCGAAGTGTTGATCCCGATCCAGTGTGAGTATTACGCGCTCGAGGGGCTCAGCCAGCTGCTCGGCAATATTCGACTCATCCAGAAGCATCTCAATCCGGAGCTGGTCGTTTCGACGATTCTGCTGACGATGTACGACGCGAGGACGAACCTCGCGAACGAGGTGGCGGAGGAGGTGCGGTCGCACTTCCCCTCCGAGGTCATGGACGCCGTGATCCCGCGCTCCGTCAGGATCTCAGAAGCTCCCAGTTACGGGCAGACCGTGCACGCCTACGATCGCGCCTCGATCGGCGCACTCGCGTATCTCGAAGCGGCGGCTGAGCTCGCGGAACGCTCGAAACCCCTCACCCACGAAGGAGCATAACGGTGGCGACGAAGAAGCGCGGCGGTCTCGGACGCGGTATCGGGGCACTCATCCCCCAGGGCTCGCAGACCGAGGACCGGCCGGTGGATGTGTTCTTCCCGCAGCGGGAGCAGGCGAACGCCGCCGATGACGCGCCGGTCGCGACCACCGGCGCCGCAGCTCAGGTAGTGGGCGACACCGTCGGAGCACCGGCTCCGGCCGTCGATGGAGCCGAGGATCTGCAGGAGGTCCCCGGCGCCACGCTGACCCGACTGCGGGTCGACGACATCGTGCCCAACCGTGTGCAGCCCCGTACCGAGTTCGATGAGGAAGCGCTCGAGGAGCTCACCCACAGCGTCCGCGAGTTCGGGGTGTTCCAGCCGATCGTCGTGCGTCCGATCGATCCCGTGCCGGCCGACGGCGAGCCGCGGTACGAGCTCATCATGGGCGAGCGCCGGCTCCGCGCATCGAAGCGCGCCGAGCTCGAGACCATTCCGGCGATCGTGCGCAGTACCGCGGACGAGAATATGCTGCGCGACGCACTGCTCGAGAACCTGCACCGTGCAGAACTGAATCCGCTCGAAGAAGCGTCGGCGTACCAGCAGCTGCTCGCCGACTTCGGGATCACGCAGGAGCAGCTCGCCGAGCGGATCGGTCGGTCGCGCCCGCAGATCTCCAACACCATCCGGCTCCTTCGTTTGCCGGAGGCCGTGCAGGCACGCGTTGCCGCAGGGGTGCTCACGGCTGGCCACGCGCGTGCCATCCTCTCGCTCGATGGCGATGCCGAGGGCATGCAGACGCTCGCCGACAAGATCGTCAACCAGGGGCTCTCAGTCCGTGCTGCGGAAGCCGCCGCGGGTGAGACCCCGAAGCGCAAGTCCCCCAAGGCGCGGGCCGGCGGTGTGCAGGCACAGCTCGCCGACATCGCAGAGCGACTGGGTGACCGCTTCGATACCCGGGTGGCGGTGAAGCTCGGCGCGAAGAAGGGGCAGGTCATCATCGACTTCGCGACGATCGGCGACCTGAAGCGCATTCTCGGTGAGCTCGGGGATTCGGGCTTCAACTGATCCCTCCCCAGACAGCAGTGGGCCCCGCACGCATTCGCGTGCGGGGCCCACTGCGTTCACAGAGCGGTCAACGATCAAATGATGCCGCTGAGACGCTCCTCGATGGCGGGCTTCGGCATGGCGCCGATGATCTCACGGACCTCTTCGCCGTCCTTGAAGACCTTCATCGCGGGGATGGAGGTGATCCGGTACTGCGCGGCGAGGTTCGGCTGCTCATCGACGTTGACCTTCGCGATGCGGATGTTGCCCTCGTGCTCGGACGCGATCTGGTCGAGCACGGGCGCGACGGCGCGGCACGGGCCGCACCACTCGGCCCAGAAATCGACGAGCACGGGCACGTCGCTCTGCAGGACCTCCGAGGCGAAGGTGGATTCGGTGACGGTGATGGCTGCGGACATGCTGCCTCCTTACGGTTGAACGGTTGGGATCGGTGGGTCAGACGGCCGCGGGCGCGGTCACCTCGGTGTCGGCGGACACGGTGGTCGGCCGGGCTGCGAGGTAGTGTTCGGCGTCGAGCGCCGCGGTGGTGCCGGACGCTGCAGCGGTGATCGCCTGCCGGTAGGTGGGGTCGACCACGTCGCCGGCGGCGAAGACGCCGGGAAGCGAGGTGCGCGAGCTGCGACCGTCGACGGCGATGGTGCCGTCGCTCGTCAGTTCCAGCTGGCCGTGGACCAGGTGGACGCGGGGGTCGTTGCCGACGGCGACGAAGAGGCCCTCGAGTGCGAGCTCGCGCTCGCTGCCGTCGACCGTGCTGCGGAGCGTCACACCGGTGACCTCGGTCTCACCGTGGATCGCGGCGACCTCGGAATCCCAGATGAACTCGATCTTGTCGTTCTCGAACGCGCGCTGCTGCATGATCTTCGAGGCGCGGAGCGTATCGCGACGGTGGATCACGTAGACCTTCGTGGCGAAACGGGTGAGGAACGTGGCCTCCTCCATGGCAGAGTCGCCTCCCCCGACCACGGCGATGGTCTTCTCCTTGAAGAAGAACCCGTCGCACGTCGCGCACCACGACAGGCCGTGACCCGACAACCGGTCCTCCTCGGGAAGGCCGAGCTTGCGGTACGCCGAGCCGGTGGCGAAGATCACGGTGCTCGCCTCGTAGACGGTGCCGTCGCTGGCGGTGACCCGCTTGACGTCGCCGTCGAGCTCGACGGATGCGACGTCGTCGTACACGACCTCGGTGCCGAATCGCTCCGCCTGCTGCTGCATCTTCATCATGAGCTCCGGGCCCTGGATGCCCTCGGGGAAGCCGGGGAAGTTCTCGACCTCGGTCGTGTTCATCAGCTCGCCCCCCGGTTCCACCTGGCTCGCGAAGAGCACGGGCGCCAGTTCTGCGCGCGCCGCGTAGATGGCCGCCGTGTACCCGGCGGGCCCCGAACCGATGATGATGATCTGCTGCATGAGACTCCCTGAAGCGTAGGCGTGTCGAGCGGCTCCGCCCGATGAGGTGTAACCCATCTTAGGTGCGCGGTATTCCCTCGCCCTGAGCGGCCTCGTCGTCGGTCGCGTGCCCACGCCCGTGGCGCCGCACGCTGCGCCAGATCCCGAAACCGAGGAGGAGCGCCGCGAGCGTCCCGACGGTGATCAGTGCGATCCGCTCGACCGCCGCGCGGATGCTCAGCGGCTGTCCCCCCGAGTAGAAGACCTCTGTGCCTGCACGGTCGGCAAGCTCGATCATGAGGGCCGACTCTCCGGAGGAGACGCGCGCTCGCACGGGAACGAGCACCGTCTGATTGCCCTCGGCGGGAACGAGCGTCGGTTCGATCTCGCGCTCGGGCGCCGACACCGCGGCGGATGCGGGAGTGACGGTGCCGCTGACCTCGGCGTCGAACGGCAGCGAATTGTGGATCTGGAGCGGAACGCGTGAGGAGGCTCCGAGGAGCTGCGTGTGCTCGGAGCTGATCACGTGGACGCCCTGGAGGAGCTCCCGGTCGCGGGCCTGGAACCGCTCCGCCACCTGATCGAAGCCGCTGTCCGCGGGGGCGTAGCGGGTGGCGAACAGGGGAAGCAGCCTGGCCCGCTGGTAGCCCGCCAGATAGTCGGGGTGCACGAGCAGATCGCCGAGGCGTGTGATCTCCGGTTCGCGTCCCAGGGCGGCCTGCAGAAGTTCCGCGCGCGGCTCCAGAGTGGTGCCGGCGCTGAGCGTACTCGTGCCAGCGGGCTGATCCTCCACTGCCGCAGAGGTGACCCAGCTGATCCCCATGAGGTCCTCGATCACGGCCGCGGCGTCATCTGCGTCGCCGACTGCCGCGCGGTCGAGACCGATCACAATGTTGGCGGCGTCCCCGTTCGTGGTGAATGCCAGGAGCGACGCCGCCGTCGCCAAACCGGCCGCGCGATCGGCTGCTGACTCCTCGCGAATGCCCCTGGCGAGTGCCGCATCAGCGCGTGCGTCGGTGACCACCGCGTCGAGCCCCGCGAGACGACTGCGAGGACCCCCCGACTGCACCACGTTCGCGGAGTTCACCACCACCCGTTCCATGCCGGATGAGGTGACCAGATCGAGCGTGCGCTCGTCGACCTCGCCCGGCGCGGGCCAGGCGGTGGACACAGTGTCGTCCCAGGCGAGCAGCTCCTCCTGCGACGGAGCGTTATGCGGGACATCCTCGGAGACGTCGGCGCCATCGGCGTCTCCTGCCGAGTCCGCGGTCCCCGAATCCTCGGACTCGGCAGCGCTGTCGCTCTCCGCGGCGGCTTTGCTTTCCTCACTGGGATCGGGAGTCTCGGTGGACGGCTCGGTCGTGTCGGCGTTACCCGCTGCGTCCTCCGCTCCCCCCGTCGAGGGAGTGCCGTCGCCCGCCTCGGCGAACGTGCCGTGCCGCGTGACATAGGAGAGGTCCCCGGGCTCCAAGAGCTCATCGAGCCCCAGTGCGGCTTGTGCTGCGGGATCGGCATCCCCGAACTGCAGTGAGAACGTGTCGAGCGACGTCGTCTCCAGTCGGCGCAGCAGTTCAGCCGCGACCTCCGGTGCACGGTCGCCGTAGGCGCGGATGCCTGCGGTCAGCCGAGGGTCGATCGCGAGTGTCGCGTGATGGGCTTCGGCGACGTCGAGCAGTTCGGAGAGGCGAGCCGCGGTGTTGGACAGCTGGGCGCGCGTGGGCATGGCACCGGTCTCGCTCGTCAGTACCAGGGGGATGATGAAACTGACGGTCGCCTGCTTGCTGCTGCCCGGGCCGCGCCAGACGATCGATGAGAGGCCAGGCGCGGGTGTCGGGGCGGTCGTCCGGTCCTCACGCGAGTCGTCAGGTGCGGGGGTGAGTGACGCCTGGATCCGGTACACCCCGGCGTCTGTCTCGACGTCCAGTGGAAAGTCGGATCGGGGCACCGACACCGTGATGCTCTGTTCTCCCTCGGCTTCGGTCGCACCGACCTCGGCCGAAGCGACCTGCAGCGTCTCCTCCGGGAAATCCTCCTCCAGGTCCGCGGGAGCGCTCGCCCGTTCCTCCGCGAGTTCGAGATCGAGTTGGCCGGCTGCCAGTGGCTCAGTGCCCGGGTTGCGGATCAGCACGGTGAACGCGAAGTCGGTGTCCGCTGCGGCGAAGACCGGCTCTGCCGGGGCCACGATCACCTCGGGGTCCGGTGCGAGATCCGGATCCGCCTGCTCGGTCTCCACGGGCTGCTCCGCGTCGTCCGGTGCTGCGGCGGACGCCGGAAGAACGCTCCATCCCGACGCGAGGAGTACGACCGCCAGTGCCCCCGCCGCCGCGGCGCGCACTCGGTCGCGCACCGTGGTTCCTCGGGAGAGCAGGGAGCGGCGCATACGATTCAGTGTAGGAGGCGGTGCGGCCAGTAGGCTGGAAGGATGCGACCTCTCGCTGAATCGATGCGTGCCCTGAGCGATATCGCGGCCTCCGAGCCCGTGCGCACCCTGGCGGCCGCGTTCCATGCCGCGGGACACGAGTTCGCGCTCGTCGGCGGACCGGTGCGCGACGCGTTGCTCGGGCGCCGGGTGACCGACCTCGACTTCACGACGTCGGCTCGGCCGGAGGAGACGGAGCGCGTGCTCGCCGGTGTGAGCGCGAAGATCTGGCACGTCGGCCAGGCATACGGGACGATCGCGGCCCGGGTCGCCGGTGAGACCGTCGAAGTGACGACGTACCGGGCCGAGACCTACCGGGACGACTCGCGGAAGCCCGAGGTGACCTTCGGGGAGACCATCGAAGACGATCTCGTGCGCCGCGACTTCTCCATCAATGCCATGGCGCTGCTGCTGCCCGAGATGAAACTCGTCGATGTCTCGGGCGGCGTCGAGGATTTGCTCGCCGGGCTCATCCGGACGCCGGGGGCGCCGGAGGCCTCGTTCTCCGACGACCCGCTCAGGATTCTGCGCGCCGCCCGTTTCGCAGGTCAACTGGGGTTCACGGTCTCCGATGAGACACGCGCAGCCATGAGCGACCTCGCCGACCGTCTCGACATCGTCTCCGCCGAGCGGATCAGGGACGAAATCGTAAAGCTGCTCGGCGCCGACGACCCGGTTCCGGGAATCCGATTGCTCGTCGACGCGGGGGTGGCCAGACGCTTTCTGCCGGAGCTCACGGAGCTCGTGTCGGCGCAGGACGAGCTCGGCAGACACAAGGACGTCTACGAGCACAGCCTCACGGTGCTCAGCCAGGCGATCGAGCTCGAGCAGCAGCGCAGCCCGGCGAGCGACGCTGCTCCGGACATCGTGCTCCGCCTCGCCGCACTGCTGCACGACATCGGAAAACCGGCGACGCGGCGGTTCGAGCGCGGCGGCGTGACGTTCCACCACCACGATGTGGTCGGAGCGAAGCTCGCCCGCAAGCGCCTGCGCGAGCTGCGCTTCGACAACGCGACGGTCAAGTCAGTCTCTCGCCTGATCGAGCTGCACCTCCGCTTCTTCGGGTACAGCGATCAGCAGTGGACCGACGCAGCGGTGCGGCGCTATGTGCGCGACGCCGGGGAGGTGCTCGACCAGCTCCACATCCTTACCCGCGCCGATGTCACGACCCGCAACCGGCGCAAGGCCGAGCGGCTCGAGCACGCCTATGACGACATCGAACGCCGGATCGCGGAGCTCGCGGAGGCCGAAGAGCTCGCCGCGGTCCGCCCGGATCTCGACGGGGAGCGGATCATGGAGATCCTCGGCATACCGCCTGGTCCCCTCGTCGGAAAGGCCTACAAGTATCTGCTCGAGGTTCGCCTCGACGAGGGGCCCCTCGACGAGCCGGAGGCGACCCGACGACTGCTGGACTGGTTCGCGAAGGAGAAGTGAGAGCGATGACCGAGGATCCGAAGACCTGGTTCGCGGGTGTTCCGCGTGTACTCTTCGTTCACGCCCACCCCGATGATGAGACGATCATCACGGGCGGCACGCTCGCGGCGCTCGCCGCAGCCGGCCAGGAGCCGTTGCTGGTGACGCTGTCTCGCGGCGAGCAGGGAGAGGTCGTCCCGGGGACGACGGAGGCGACCGACCCGCAGGGCCTCGCTGCCCACCGGATGACCGAGCTCGCGGCAGCGCTCGCCGCTCTGGGCGTCGAGCGGCACGTCTTCCTCGGAGCAGGCCCCGCACGGGCGGAGGGCCTCCCGCCGCGCATCTACGAGGACTCGGGGATGTCGTGGGGAGCTGACGGGCGGGCGACGGCGGCCCCGGAGGCGGACGACGAGGCGTTGACGGCAGCGCCCGTCATGGAGGTGCTGAACGACCTCGTGGCCGCTGCGCACGACGCCGGAGCCGGTGCGATCGTGAGTTACGACCACGGTGGTGGGTACGGACACCCGGATCACGTGCTCGCGCATCGTGCGGCCCGTGCGGTCGCGCACGCCCTCGAGGTTCCTTTCTGGGAAGCGGTGCCCCTCGATGCCGCGGCCGACGACGGCTCAGTGGAACGGTACGACATTTCGCCCTGGCTCGATCGGAAGGTCGCCGCCCTGCGCGCGCACGCGTCGCAGGTGACGGTGGACGGTGACGCCCTCGTGCACGTCGGGGGGCAGCGGCAGCCCATCGACACGGTGGAGGCGTTCAGGCGGCTCGAAGCCTGACGGAGCGCGGTGCGTTGCGTCTCGGCGATCGGAGAGATACGGTGTATTTCAGTCAACAGAAGAACTCTTCCATGATGCGAAATATGGAGGGTTGAGTGGGGCGTGCGCCTCGGAAAGGCGTCGAAGATGAGCCAGATCGGTCCGGAACTGCAGCCGGGGGACACGCCCCCCGCTTTCTCGCTGAGCGACGCGGAGGGGCGGTCGGTGTCCTCTGCCGATCTCGCCGGTCGTCAGACCATTGTCTACTTCTATCCCGCCGCGTTCACCCCAGGGTGTACCACTGAGGCCTGCGACTTTCGGGATAATCTGGGGTCGCTCGAGGGTGCGGGCTACGACGTCATCGGGATCTCCGGAGACGATCAGGAGACGCTGGCCCGATTCGCGGAGGAGGACGCCCTCGACTTCACGCTGCTGAGCGACCCCGACCACGCTGTGGCGCAGGCCTGGGGTGCCTGGGGTGAGAAGGTCGTCGGTGGCGAGACCCGTATCGGCGCGCTGCGCTCAACCTTCGTGCTCGACGCCGACGGGCGGGTACGGAGCGCCGAGTATCGTGTGGACGCGGCCGGGCACGTCGGGCGATTGCGCGACCAGCTCGGAGTGTGAGCGACCGGAGCCCTACCCCCTCCCGTCGTACGGCATCCCTGTCGCGGTGATGACCAGCTCGTGGACCGCGGTGGACGCCGGCAGCTCGGCGACGTCGACGACCATGCGCGCGGCATGCTCAGGCGGGAACACGGGTTCGGCTCGGAACGAGCCGTCCGGCTGCGCCGCCCCGGTCCCGGCGCCGATGCCCGAGAGTAACTCGGTCTCGGCGTTGCCGATGTCGATCTGTGTGGCGGTGATGCCGAACGGGCGCCCATCGAGCGCGATGGACCTGGTGATGCCGGTCACGGCGTGCTTGCTCGCCGTGTATGCGACCGAGCGCGGGCGGGGTCGTCGGGCGGAGACCGAACCGTTGTTGATGATGCGGCCTCCACCTGGCTGCTGTTCGCGCATGATCCGGAAGGCCGATGCGGCGCACACGAGTGTGCCGGTCACGTTCACGTCGAGCGTGCGCGCCCACTCGTCGAAGTCGACCTCGTCTACGCGGCCAGAGGGACCGAACGAGCCTGCGTTGTTGAAGAGCACGTCGATCCGGCCGAACTCTTCTCCGATCTGCTGGAACACCGTGTCGACGTCGGCGGGCCGTGTGACGTCGACCGGCAGCACGAGCGTCGGGGCTCCCGCGGCCTCCGCCGTCCGTCGGAGCGGATCGTCTCTTCGTCCGAGGAGTGCCAGCGCCCAGCCGCGCCGCGCGAACTCGAGGGCGGTCGCCCGACCGATGCCCGATCCGGCTCCGGTCACGACGGCCACGCGCCGATCTGTCCACTGCAGGTCATTCATGGGTGCCCCTCCGAAGTTCACGATGGCGCGGCGTCTGCCTCACACGCAGCGTATCGAAACCCGCAGTCCTTCGGGGTTGAAAAATCCTCGGGGACGTGATTCACTCAATAACCACAACCTGGAATTTCATTTCCGGAATGTGAAAACCGAAAGGTCAGCAATGTCGCTCGAATCCTTCAACGCGCAATCCCCGGATGCCGCAGCCGCGGTCATCCGACCCTGCGCGGACATCGACCGGTGGGTCGACGCCATCGTCGCATCGCGCCCCTACGCCTCCGTCGCCGATGCGCTCGCGCTCGCCGACCGCGAGGCACGCACCTGGACGGCAGAGGACGTCGACGCCGCTCTCGCTCTCCACCCTCGCATCGGCGAGCGCGCGGGCGGCGACTCCGCCGAGGCGGCACTCTCGCGCAACGAGCAGTCGAGTGTCGGCGCTGACGAGGCCGCGGCGCAAGCGCTGCTGGACGGGAACCGGGCATACGAGGATCGGTTCGGTCGGGTCTTCCTCATCCGTGCCGCCGGGCGATCCGCTTCCGAGATCCTCGCCGAACTCCGTCGTCGCCTCAACAACGACTCGGAGACCGAGTCCGCCGAGGTCGCGCAGCAGCTCCGTGAGATCGCCCTGCTCAGACTGGAAGGAATCCTGACCGCATGAGTCACATCACCACGCACATTCTCGATGCGTCGCTCGGCCGGCCTGCCGCCGACGTCCGGGTACTGCTCGAGACGGGAGCTGGCGACGCCGTCGCCGAGGGCCGCACGAACAGCGACGGCCGCGTCGGTGAGCTCGGCCCCGAACGGCTCGATCCCGGCCACTACCGTCTGCGCTTCGAGGTCGCCGAGTACTTCGCCGCCAGCGGCACGCCGACCTTCTACCCGGTCGTCACGATCGACTTCACGGTCGCTGACGCCGAGCAGCACTACCACGTTCCCCTACTCATCAGTCCGTTCGCCTACTCAACCTACCGAGGGAGCTAATCCTATGACGAGCAACGTTCAGTCCGAGACCAAGGTCGTTCTCGGTGACAACCAGTACGGCAAGGCCGAGAACCACGTCGTACGTGTCACCAAGAACGGCGACCGCCACTCGATCGAAGACCTGACGGTCGTATCGCAGTTGCACGGCGACTTCGACTCGGCCTACTACGACGGCAACAACGAGCACGTGGTCGCCACCGACACGCAGAAGAACACGGTGTTCGCGTTCGCGAAGGACGGCATCGGGTCGCCAGAAGACTTCCTGCTCCGTCTCGGCCAGCACTTTGTGGACGATTTCGACTGGGTGTCAGGCGGCCGCTGGGGCGCCCGCCAGGTGACCTGGGAGCGCATCGCCGTGAACGGCGAGGGTCACGACCACTCGTTCTTCCGCGGCGGTTCGGGCGGAGAGACCCGCACCGCCATCGTGAAGATCGACGGTGGTCAGCATCATGTGGTGGCCGGGCTGGAGGATCTCTCGGTCCTCAAGACCACGGAGTCCGGGTTCGTCGGATACCCCCGTGATCAGTACACGACGCTCCCCGAGACGACCGATCGCATCCTCGCGACGAGCGTGACCGCCCGGTGGCTCTACAACACCACCGACGTCGACTTCAACGCTACGTACGAGTCGGTCAAGCGGGTGATGCTCGAGACCTTCACGAATCACTATTCGCGAGCGCTGCAGGAGACGCAGTACCTGATGGGCAAGGCGGTCATCGAGGCGCACCCCGAGATCGACGAGATCAAGTTCTCGATGCCGAACCTGCACCACTTCGTCGTGGATCTCGAGCCGTTCGGCCTGGAGAACCCGAACGAGGTCTTCTGGGCGGCGCACAGCCCCTACGGGCTCATCGAGGGCACGCTCCGCCGCGACGGTCTCGGCGACACCGACGCGATCTGGAAGGGCATTCCCGCCTTCGTGTGAGTGCTGACGCCGACAACGGCGCCCTCTCCCATCCCGAGGTCCCCGAGCCCGAGCGCTCGGGGACCTCATCGGGGCTGCGCAGTGCGCGCCCGTTACACATCTGAGCCACGCAGACGAGGAGGTCGCGATGAGCAAGAGCACAGCAGACAAGGGGTCCTTCCCGGGGACCATCGACGTCCAAGGAGAACCCGAGAACGAGAAGCTGGGCGTCGGTAAGTCCTTCGCCTACGGTCTGCAGCACGTTCTCACCATGTACGGCGGGATCATCGCCCCGCCCATCATCGTCGGCAATGCGATCGGCGCTGATCCCGACGCCATCGCACTGCTCATCGCCTCGTGCCTGTTCATCGGCGGTCTCGCCACGATCCTGCAGAGCGTGGGCATTCCGTTCTTCGGATCGAAGCTGCCCCTCGTGCAGGGCACCTCCTTCGCCTCGGTCGCGACGATGACCGCCATCGTCGCAGGCGACGGCACCATCAATGAGATCTTCGGCGCCGTGCTCGCAGCCTCCGTCATGGGCTTCTTGATCACGCCGTTCTTCGCCCAGATCATCCGCTTCTTCCCGCCGGTCGTCACCGGCATCGTCATCACCGCGATCGGCCTGTCCCTGATCCCGGTCGCCGGGAACTGGATCATGGGCGGCAACGCCGCTGCGCCCGACTACGGGTCGGTGCAGGGCGTCGGGCTGGCAGGGCTCACCCTGCTCGTCGTCATCATCCTCAGCAAGGTGGGCAGCGGCATGGTGTCGCGCCTCGCGATCCTCTTCGGACTCGTCATTGGCACCGTGATCGCCATCCCGATGGGGCTCGCCGACTTCTCGGGCGTCTTCAGCGGCCAGATCTTCGCGATCCCGACACCCTTCGCCTTCGGGTGGCCCGAGTTCCACGTCGCCTCGATCATCTCCATGTTCATCGTGGTGCTGGTGATCCTCACCGAGACCGCGGCAGACATCCTCGCCGTCGGTGAGATCACCGGTTCCAAGGTGAACTCGCGACGCATCGCCAACGGCCTGCGCGCCGACATGGTGTCGAGCATGGTCTCCCCCATCTTCAACTCATTTACGCAGTCCGCCTTCGCCCAGAACGTCGGCCTCGTCGCGATCACCGGCGTGAAGAGCCGGTTCGTCGTCGCCGCGGGCGGCGTTATCCTCGTGGTCCTCGGCGCACTGCCGGTCCTCGGACGGGTCGCGGGTGCGATCCCGATGCCGGTGCTCGGCGGGGCGGGCATCGTCCTCTTCGGCACCGTCGCCGCGTCCGGAATCCGCACCCTCTCCAAGGTGTCGTACAAGGACAACATGAACCTGGTGATCGTCGCGACGTCGCTCGCGTTCGGGCTCCTGCCGGTCGTCAAGACCGACATCTACTCGCAGTTCCCGACCTGGTTCGACACCATCTTCCACTCGGGCATCTCGTCGGCCGCGATCATGGCGATCCTGCTGAACATCATCTTCAACGAGCTGAAGTTCGGGGGCGGCCGCAACAAGAACGCGTTCGTCGCCAGTCCTCCGCGCATGGTGCGCGAGGACGAGGTGCAGTCGCTCGAGGACGGAGACACCTTCGTCGGAGGCAAGCTCTACTCGAAGGAGGGGGCTGAGATCCCGATCGTGCGCGTCAACGAGACCGGGACCGAAACCACCTCGCTGCACATCCCGACCGCTGACAAGGTCCGCCCCAATACGCGGAACGTCAGGCTCCCCTGGGGGCGGCGCGGCAACTGAGCCGACCCCATCCACGCACACCTACGCACGCATGAAACGGATTCACCAGTGAACGCACCCTTCGACTCCTCCGCTCCAGGCACCCGACAGACCACCGACACGGATCCGCAGGAGACCGCGGAGTGGGTGGAGTCGATCGAGGGCGTGCTCACGTCGGGCGGACCAGGGCGGGCCTCCGCGCTGCTCGCCCGCATGCGGGAGCGGATCGAGGAGTCCGGGGGGATCTCCGGCCCCTCGGATCCCTCCTCGATCGTGACGGACTACGTCAACACCATCCCGGCCTCGGCCGACGCCAGGTATCCGGGCGACGAAGCGGCCGAGCGCCGGTACCGGGCGTGGATCCGGTGGAACGCCGCCGTCATGGTGCATCGGGCACAGCACCCGTCGGTGGGCGGGGTCGGCGGGCACATCGCCACCTACGCCGGTGCGGCGACGATCTACGAGACCGGCTTCAATCACTTCTTCCGCGGGAAAAACCACCCGGGCGGGGGCGACCACGTCTATTTCCAGGGACATGCCTCACCCGGCATGTACGCTCGATCGTTCGTCGAGGGGCGTCTGACCGAGGACCACCTCGACGGCTTCCGTCAGGAGAAGTCGCGAGCCGGGCATGGTCTGCCGAGCTACCCGCACCCGCGTTTGCTGCCCGAGTACTGGGAGTTCCCGACGGTGTCGATGGGCATCGGCCCGATGAACGCCATCTACCAGGCGCAGGCGAACCGCTACCTCCAGGCGCGCGGCATCAAGGACACCTCCGATCAGCACGTCTGGGCGTTCCTCGGCGATGGCGAGATGGATGAGCCTGAATCGCGCGGCATGCTCCAGCTCGCCGCGAACGACGGACTCGACAACCTGACTTTCGTGATCAACTGCAACCTGCAGCGCCTCGACGGGCCGGTGCGCGGCAACGCGAAGATCATGCAGGAGCTCGAGGGCTTCTTCCGGGGCGCCGGATGGAACGTCATCAAGGTCGTGTGGGGCCGTGAGTGGGACGACCTGCTCGCCCGCGATCACGACCGCGCGCTCGTCGACCTCATGAACAGCACGCCGGACGGCGACTTCCAGACCTACAAGGCGGAGTCTGGCGCGTTCGTGCGCGACCACTTCTTCGGTCGGGATCCCCGCACCGCGAAGCTCGTCGAGGACTACACCGATGACCAAATTTGGAACCTGCGCCGGGGCGGCCACGACTACCGCAAGATGTTCTCCGCGTACCAGGCGGCGATGGCGCACCGCGGACAGCCCACCGTGATCCTCGTGAAGACGGTGAAGGGCTACAAGCTCGGTCCGAGTTTCGAGGGCCGCATGGCGTCGCACCAGATGAAGAAGATGACGCTGCAGGATCTCACGGAGTTCCGCGACCTGCTGCGCATCCCGATCTCCGACGCCGAACTCGGCAAGGACGTCTACCGGCCGCCCTATTACCGGCCTGAAGCAGGATCAGCCGAACTCGAGTACATGCTCGAGCGGCGCCGCGCACTCGGCGGAGCCGTACCCGAGCGACGGTCGAAGTACACCCAGATCGAGCTGCCGGACGCGAAGGCGTACGAGCTCGCGAAGAAGGGTTCTGGTGCGCAGCAGGCGGCCACCACCATGGCGTTCGCCCGCATCCTCCGCGAGATCCTGCGCGACAAGAACATGGGGCACCGGGTCGTCCCGATCATTCCCGACGAGGCGCGCACGTTCGGCATGGACGCCTACTTCCCGACCGCGAAGATCTACAACCCCAAGGGTCACACGTACATGTCGGTGGACCGAGAGCTGCTCCTCGCCTACAAGGAGTCCGCGACGGGTCAGATCCTGCACGTCGGCATCAACGAAGCGGGTGCCGTGGCGGCGTTCACCGCAGCGGGCACCTCGTACGCCACGCACGGCGAACCGCTCATCCCCGTGTACGTCTTCTACTCGATGTTCGGGTTCCAGCGAACGGGCGACTCCTTCTGGGCGGCCGCCGACCAGATGACCCGAGGCTTCGTGATCGGCGCGACAGCGGGGCGCACCACGCTCATGGGCGAGGGTTTGCAGCACGGCGACGGTCACTCACCGCTGCTGGCATCGACGAACCCCGCCGTGGTGTCATACGACCCGGCGTACGGGTACGAGCTCGCGCACATCGTGCGCTCCGGCTTCGAGCGCATGTACGGCGGGGAGCACCCTGATCCGAACGTCATGTACTACCTCACGGTCTACAACGAGCCGATCTCGCAGCCCGCGGAGCCCGAGGGCGTCGACGTGGAGGGGATCCTCCGCGGTATGCACCGCGTGGCGCAGGCCGGTGGCGGCTCGATTCCAGCCCAGGTGCTCGCTTCGGGGGTCGCGGTGCCGTGGGCGATCGAAGCGCAGCGCATCCTCGCCGAGGAGTGGGATGTGGCGGCGGACGTCTGGTCGGTCACCTCATGGAGCGAGCTGCGCCGCGAAGCGCTCGACGCCGACGAGGCTGTGCTGCACGAGCGCGCACCGCGCGAGCCCTACGTGACGCAGCGGTTGCGGGAGAGCAGCGGCGGTCCGGTTGTCGCGGTGAGCGATTACATGCGGGCGGTGCAGGATCAGATCGCCCAGTTCGTGCCGCAGCGGTTCCTGTCGCTCGGCGCCGACGGGTTCGGCTTCTCGGACACCCGTGCTGCGGCGCGACGCTTCTTCCGGATCGACGTGGAGTCGATCGTGGTGCGCACGCTGGAGGCGCTCGCGCTCGACGGCGTGATCGCGGCGGATGTGCCGGCGCGTGCGGCCGAGCAGTATCGTCTGCAGGATGTCAACGCCGGCCACACGGGGAATTCGGGCGGCGACGCTTAAGGGAACGCAGCGCGTTCCCGGCGTCGCCGGAGGAAGCCGGTCCGCGTTCAGCGGGCCGGCTTCCTGGCTTCGATGAGCTGCCGGGTGGAGTGCGCGACGAACGGCCCCGTGCGGGTGATCCGCTCGTGGAGTTCTCTGAGGCGATCGCGGTAGCGTTCGACGGAGAAGTCGGGTACCCACCAGATCACTTTGCGGAGCAGGTAGACGACGGCGGCGACGTCGTGGAGTTCGATCCGCAGCCTGGCGGTCTGCACGTCGATGATCTCGAGTCCGGCCGCCTGAGCCTCAGCGGTTTCGGCGCCGACGTCGCGGAGTTTCCGGGCTTCCGGTTGGGGGCCGAGGAAGAACTCGATGAGTTCGAAGGCGCTGGCTGCGCCGATGTGCTGGGCGAGGTAGGTGCCTCCTGGCTGGAGTACGCGGGCGATCTCGCCCCACCAGATCGTTGCAGGGTGGCGGCTGGATACCAGATCGAAGGTGTCCGAGGCGAAGGGGAGCGGTGGCTCGTCGGTATCTGCGACGACGGTGACACCGCGCGGGTGGAGCAGGCGCGTGGCGCGCGCCACGTTCGGCGGCCAGGCTTCGGTGGCGACGGCGATGGGAGGGAACCGCGGCGCCTCAGCGAGGACTTCGCCGCCTCCGGTCTGCAGGTCGAGTGAGGCCGTAGCCTCGGCGAGTCGTCCGGCCAGCAGGCGTGCGTACCCCCAGGGTGGGCGTTCCTCGGTGGCGCGGCCGTCGAGCCAGGAGAAATCCCAGCCTGTGGTGTCGGCCGCCGACCCGAACGCGAAGAGGTCCTCGAAGGTCGCGTCCGCTCTCATGGGTGTGGGAGGGTGCCTCAGCGGGCGCCGCTGCTGCGGAGTTCCTGCCCGACGCTGGCGGCGATGCTCTGGAGCAGCGGTACGGCCCGGAGGCCGAATGCTTCGTCCACGCGCGAGGTGGGGCCCGAGACGGAGATCGCGGTGGGGGTGGGGGCATTGGGAACGGGGACAGCGAAGCAGCGCACCCCGATCTCCTGCTCGTTGTCATCGATGGCGTACCCGCGTTCCCGGATGCGCTGGAGGTCGGCGAGGAGTTCGTCGACGTCGCCGATGCTCTTGTCGGTCGCGCGCGGCATGCCGGCGCGACTCATGATGCCGCGCACCGTCTCGTCGTCGAGCTGGGAGAGGATCGCCTTGCCGACGCCGGTGTTGTGCATGGGGGCGCGGCGCCCGACCTCCGTGAACATGCGCATGGTGTGCGGTGAGGGCACCTGCGCGATGTAGAGCACCCGGTCGCCCTCGCGGACCGCCATGTTCGCCGATTCGGCGAGTTCGGCGACGAGCGAGGTGAGTTGAGGTTTCGCGTAGGCGCCGAGCTGCGTGCTCGCTCCGTCGCCGAGGCGGATGAGCCTCGGCCCGAGCGCGTACCTGCGGTTGGCGAGTTGGCGCACGTATCCGCGCCCGACGAGCGTCCGGAGGAGGCGGTGAATGGTGGGGAGCGGCAGCTGAGACTGCTCGGCGAGTTCGCTGAGGGTGAGTGATCCGCCTGCCTCGGTGATGGCCTCGAGCAGGTCGAAGACCCGCTCGACGGATTGGACTCCACCGCTCGACTGCTCTGCCATGTGCTCCCTCTCAGATGATTCGTGTGCCGATACGACCCTGTGTCTTGCCCGTCGTCCGTGACGGATGCACCAGTGTGTAGTGTCTCACGCACGAGCCGTCGCCGTGGTGCCTACTGCAGGGTTGTTGCGTCTCACGGGACCTCGTCCTAGTATGATTTCATAAAATAGAAGAAAACATCCACAAAGCGGAAAAGTTGGTCACCGAGGCTCAGCTCACCGCCCCCGTTCGTTCCAGTCGATCAAGGAGGATCACCATGGCAGCTCCGAGTCCCGGATACTCAGTCACCATTCGTCTCAAGACCCCAGCGGGCTTCAGCGTCACCAGCGAGGTCGTCGCAGCCGCGGGCCAGGCGGACGCTCAGATCACGGCGGTGGATGTCGTCGAGTCGCATCCGGACAGCATGGTGATCGACATCACCGCGAACACCTCGTCCCCCGATCACGTCGAGCAGGTCACGTCAGCGGTCAGCGAGGTGCCGGGCGTCGAGGTCGAGCACGTCAGCGACCGCACCTTCCTCATGCACCTCGGCGGCAAGCTCGAGGTCGTGCCGAAGTTGGAGCTGCGCAACCGCGACGACCTCTCCCGCGCCTACACTCCCGGCGTCGCCCGGGTGTCGAAGGCGATCGCCGAGGACAAGGGCCTGGCGCGCAACCTCACGGTGAAGCGGAACACGATCGCGGTCGTGAGCGACGGATCGGCCGTCCTCGGCCTGGGCAACATCGGCCCGGAGGCCGCACTCCCGGTCATGGAGGGCAAGGCGGCGCTCTTCAAGCAGTTCGCCGACGTCGACGCCTGGCCGGTCTGCCTGGACACCCAGGACAGCGACGAGATCGTCATGATCGTGAAGGCTCTCGCGCCCGTCTACGGCGGCGTGAACCTTGAGGACATCGCGGCCCCACGCTGCTTCGAGATCGAGGCGCGCCTCCGCGAGGAGCTCGACATCCCGGTCTTCCACGACGATCAGCACGGCACCGCAATCGTCGTGCTCGCCGCGCTGAACAACGCGCTCCGCGTCGTCGGCAAGAAGATCGAGGACATCCGGGTCGCCATCTCCGGTGTCGGCGCCGCGGGCAACGCGATCATCCAGCTGCTCCAGGCATCCGGTGTCTCCCACATCGTGGCCGCGGGCCGCGCCGGGATCGTCGCCCGCGATCACGAGCACTCCGACCCGCACCGGAAGTGGATCGCCGAGCACACCAACCCGGAGAACCTCACCGGTTCGCTCTCCGACGCCGTGCGCGGAGCAGACGTCTTCATCGGCGTCTCGGCACCGAACGTGCTCACCGAGGCCGATGTCGAGAGCATGGCCGATCAGGCGATCGTCTTCGCGCTCGCGAACCCCGACCCCGAGATCGATCCCGCCCTCGCCGCGAAGCACGCGGCGGTGGTCGCAACGGGCCGCAGCGACTTCCCGAACCAGATCAACAACGTCCTCGCGTTCCCCGGAGTCTTCCGCGGTCTGCTCGACGCCGGCGTCTCCGACGTCACCGACGAGATGCTCGTCGCCTCGGCCGACGCGATCAGCGGGAACGTCTCGGACGAACAGCTCAACTCGAGTTACATCATCCCCAGCGTCTTCGACCGCGATGTCGCCCGCGATGTCGCCGAGGCGATCGTCGCCGTAGCTCAGCGCAACGGCTCCGCAGACACCCCCGCAGAAAGGAACGCGCGATGACCATCGAGGTCTCCGACCACGCACCCACCTCCCGATCCGCGGAGATCCTCACCCCCGAGGCGCTCGCGTTCGTCGAGCAGCTTCACGAGCGGTTCGCCGGTCGTGTGCCCGACCTGCTCGAGCGTCGCGCGGAGCGCCGCGAGGAGTTGGCGCGCAACCCGAAGCTCGACTTCCTCCCCGAGACAGCTGAGATCCGGGCGGGCGATTGGAAGGTGCCGGAGCCGCCAGCCGCGCTGGCCGATCGCCGGGTCGAGATCACGGGGCCCGCCAGCCCGACGAAGATGGCCATCAACGCCCTCAACTCGGGCGCGAAGGTCTGGCTTGCCGACCTCGAGGACGCCTCGACGCCGAGCTGGTTCAACGTCATCGACGCGATCACGAATCTGAGCGATGCCGCACGCGGCGACCTCTCCTTCACCTCGCCAGAGGGCAAGGAGTACCGTCTGCGGACCGACGCGCCCTTGGCGCTCGTGGTCGTGCGCCCCCGAGGCTGGCACCTGCCCGAGAACCACGTCACGGTCAACGGCGAGACCGCCGTCGGCGCGCTCGTCGATTTCGGGCTGCACTTCTTCCATAACGCCAAGGTGCTCTCCGAGAAGGGCGAGGGACCGTTCTACTACCTGCCCAAGATGGAGAGCCATCTCGAGGCGCGCCTCTGGAACGACATCTTCACGTTCGCGGAGGAGGCGCTGGAGATCCCCGAGGGGACGGTCCGGGCCACCATGCTGATCGAGACGATCACGGCGGCCTTCGAGATGGACGAAATGCTCTACGAGCTCCGCCCCCACGCCTCAGGCCTGAACGCCGGCCGCTGGGACTACCTGTTCAGCATCATCAAGAACTTCCGCGACGCCGGCGACTCGTTCGAGCTGCCGGACCGCGCGCAGGTCGCGATGACCGCGCCTTTCATGCGCGCGTACACCGAGCTGCTGGTGCAGACCTGCCACAAGCGCGGAGCATTCGCGATGGGCGGCATGGCGGCCGTGATCCCGAACCGGCGCGAGCCCGAGGTGACGGAGCAGGCGTTCCAGAAAGTGCGCGACGACAAGTCCCGCGAGGCGAACGACGGGTTCGACGGCTCCTGGGTCGCCCACCCCGACCTCGTCCCGGTGTGCAAGGAGATCTTCGACGGCGTCCTCGGCGACAAGCCGAACCAGATCGATCGCCAGCGCCCCGACGTCGACGTCCAGGCGGAAGACCTCATCGACATCTCCTCGCTGCAGGGGACCGCGACGATGGCGGGCCTCCGCACTAACCTCTATGTCGCGGTGGCCTACACGGCCGTCTGGCTGAGCGGCAACGGAGCGGTGGCGATCCATAACCTCATGGAGGACGCCGCGACCGCGGAGATCTCGCGCTCGCAGGTGTGGCAGCAGCTGCGCAACGGCACGGTGCTCGACTCGGGAGAGACCGTGACCCGCGAGCTCGTGGAGAGCGTGCTCGAGGAGGAGCTCGACCGTCTTCGCGGCGAGGTTGCGGTGGACGCCTATGAGCGCTTCTACGCTCCGGCAGGCGAGCTCGTGCACGATATCGTGCTGAGCGAGGAGTACACCGACTTCCTCACGCTGCCGGCGTACGAGCTGCTGACGAAGCAGCGGTGATCCGCGTGACGGAGACTTCGCAGACCTCACTCGCGGCCGCCGATTTCGCGGCGGCCGCCGAAGCCCTCGCACCCACCGACCGCCTCCTGGCGACCTCGTACCCCGGGGACTCGGGGAGCCGGCAGCCGATCCACACGGTGTACGTGGCGGGTGATCGCTACGCCCCTGGTCTCGCCCGCGAGTGGGGGGACGCCGCGCTCGCCGCGGTCGACGGCGTAGGCGGGATCGAGCGTCTCGTTGCAGAGCTCGGGATCGCCGATGCCGATCGCACGATCGTCGCCGAGCGGGTGCTGGTCAAGCTCGGCAGCGAGCCAATCGAAGACCTGCGGATCGACTTCGAGGACGGGTTCGGCGATCGCGGTGACGCGGCCGAGGACGCCGCGGTTGTCGCGGCTGCCGAGGCGCTCGCCGACGACCTCGCTGCGGGAACCGCTCCCCCGTTCGTCGGGATCAGGTTCAAGTGCTTCGAGGCGGATACGCGTGAGCGCGGCATCCGCACGCTCGACCTCTTCCTCACGACGCTCGTGTCGCGCACCGGTGCCGCCGGACTGCCCGAAGGCCTCGTGCTCACCCTGCCCAAGGTGACCACCGTCGCGCAGGTCGAGGTGATGGTGGGGCTGCTCGAACGCCTCGAGGGCGCACTCGAGCTGGCTCAGGGCCGCCTCGGCTTCGAGGTGCAGGTCGAGACCCCGCAGCTGATCATCGGAGCCGGAGGGACGATTCCGGTGGCGGAGCTGCTGCACCGCGGCGCTGGCCGGATTACGGGCCTGCACTACGGCACGTACGACTACTCGGCCTCGCTCGGGATCGCGGCGGCCCAGCAGTCCATGGAGCATCCGGCCGCCGATTTCGCGAAGCAGGTCATGCAGGTCGCCGTCGCAGGCACCGGTGTGCGCCTCTCCGACGGATCGACGAACGTCGTCCCCGCCGGTGACGAGGCGAGCACCATCGCCGTGTGGCAGCTGCACGGCCGTCTCGTGCGCCGATCGCTCGAGCGCGCCTACTACCAGGGCTGGGATCTGCACCCGGCCCACCTGCCGAGCCGGTTCGCGGCCAGCTACGCGTTCTTCCGTGACGGCGTCGAACAGGTCGCCACGCGACTGAGGAACTACGTCGAGCAGAACACCGACGGATTCCTCGACGAGCCGGCCACGGCTCGTGCCCTCGCCGGGTTCCTGGCGAGGGGCGTGCAGTCCGGCGCCGTGAGCTCGGAAGAGCTGGCGGATCGCGTCGGCATCGGCGAGTCAGAGCTCGTCGCGCTCGCCTACCCGCGGCGCGACACCCCCGCAACGAAGGAATGAGGATCGATGTCGACACCCACATACGCCACGATTGACCCGACGCTCCCCCCGCAGACCGACGCGCTCGGTTCCGCGGCGATCGTCACCGAGGCCTACACCGTCATCCCGAACTCGGTGATGCGAGACATCGTCGCCAGCGTGTTCCCGGAGTGGGAGCAGACGCGTGGATGGATCCTGAACCGTCCCGTGTCCGGCGGTGCGACGACGTTCGCCCAGATGATCATGGAGGTCCAGCCGGGCGGGGGTTCGGACGCTCCTGAACCTCAGGTCGAGGTCGAGGGCTTCCTGTTCGTGCTGAGCGGCGAGTTCTCGGTCACGGTCGACGGCACCGAGCACGCGCTCGTCGAGGGCGGATACGCGTTCATCCCGGCAGGCACCGCGTGGTCGGTGCGCAACACGGGCTCGGTTCCAGGGCAGTTCCACTGGTTCCGCAAGCGGTACGAGCCGGTCGCGGGCCTCACGCCCCGGCCGCTCGCCGGCAACGAGCGCGACATCGAGGCCGGAGCCATGGCGGGAACGGACGGCAAGTGGGCGACCACGCGCTTCTTCGACCCCGAGGATCTCGCCTACGACATGCACGTCACGGTGGTGACGTTCGAACCGGGCGCGAAGATCCCGTTCCTCGAGACGCACGTCATGGAGCACGGCATCTACGTGCTCGAGGGCAACGCCGTCTACCGGCTCAACGACGACTGGGTCGAGCTGCAGCCGGGTGACTACTTCTCGCTGCGCGCCTTCTGTCCGCAGGCGTGCTACGCGGGAGGACCGGGCAAGTTCCGGTACCTCCTGTACAAGGACGTGAACCGCCAGATCGCGCTGTAGCGCGTGAGTGTACGAGGGCCCGGGACCGTGGAGACGCGGCCCCGGGCCCTCGTCGTGCGCGGGGTGCCCCTGCGCGAGCCCGTGCTCTCGCGCCCTCCCGCCGCGCCCGTCGCGCCCGTCGCGCCCGCGTGTCGTCTTCGCCGAGTGAACGCAGTTCGTTGTGTTTTTCCCTGAAGTGGAACGATTTGCGTTCACTCGGGGGCGGGAAGGGGGTGCGGTGCGGGAAGGGCGCCCTGGCGTGTGAAGGGTCCTGCGGGGGAGCGGGTTGACACTTCCGCGCAGCCGGGGTTACGCTTCTTTCACACAACAGAACTTGTCTTCCGCATCGTGAAAGTCAAGCCAGTGCCATCGAACCGCGAAAGTGAGGTCGTCCAATGTCGTACACCGTCAACGCGTCCATCCTGCTCACCGATCTCCCGCTCCTCGAGCGCCCCGCCGCGGCCAAGGCCGCAGGCTTCGAGGCCGTGGAGTTCTGGTGGCCCTTCGCCACCGCAACGCCGGCGAGCGACGAGGTCGACGCGTTCGTGGCCGCGATCCAGAACGCCGGAGTCCGCCTCACCGGGCTCAATCTCTTCGCGGGCGACATGCCGGCCGGCGATCGCGGCGTCCTCTCGAACCCAGAGCGCAGCGGCGAGTTCCGCGACAACCTCGACGTCGTCACGCAGATCGGCGAGCGCCTCGGCACACCGGCCTTCAACGCGCTCTACGGCAAGCGGATCGACGGCGTCACGCCTGAGGAGCAGGACGCACTCGGTGCCGAGAACCTGGCGCTCGCCGCAGACGCCGTCGCCCGCATCGGCGGCACGGTGCTCGTGGAGCCGGTCTCTGGCGCCCCCGAGTACCCGCTCAAGACCGCGCAGGACGCGCTGGACGTGATCGCCCGGGTGGGCCGCGACAACGTGAAACTGCTGGCGGACTTCTACCACCTCGCCGTCAACGGCGATGACGTCGCCGCCGTCATCGAAGCCCACGCCGCAGAGTTCGGCCACATCCAGATCGCCGACGATCCCGGTCGCGGTGAGCCAGGCACCGGCCAGCTCCCGCTCCAGCAGTGGATCGACCGCAGCCGCGAGCTCGGGTACGACGGGGTCATCGGCCTCGAGTACAAGCAGTCGCAGGACGATCCGTTCGCTTGGCTCCAGGCCGCGGCCCGCGCCTAACCCCTCTCAGACTCTCTTCGCATCACACCAGAAAGGCCCTCAATGTCGAACATCGCCTTCATCGGACTCGGAATCATGGGACTCCCCATGTCGATCAACCTCGTCAAGGCCGGTCACACCGTCGTCGGTTACAACCGCAGTAGCGCCAAGGTCGAGAAGCTCGTCGCCGAGGGCGGCCAGGGCGCCTCGACGGTGGCAGAGGCCGTCGCCGATGCGGACATCGTCGTCACCATGGTTCCCGACTCCCCCGACGTCGAGGCCGTGGTGTCGGGGGAGGACGGCGTCTTCGCGAACGCGAAGCCCGGTGCCCTCTGGATCGACTTCTCCTCCATCCGTCCCGACGTGGCCTCGCGCCTCTCATCCGAGGCCGTCGAGGCCGGTCTGCGTCCCCTCGACGCGCCCGTGTCAGGCGGCGAGCCGGGTGCCATCGACGGCGTGCTGTCGATCATGGTCGGCGGCGAGGCTGAGGACTTCGCTGCAGCGGAGGAGGTGCTGAACGTCGTCGGCAAGACGATCGTGCACGTCGGCCCCTCGGGCGCCGGCCAGACCGTGAAGGCCGCGAATCAGCTCATCGTCGCCGTGAACATCCAGGCGCTGGCCGAGGCGGTGACCTTCCTCGAGGCCTACGGCGTCGACACCGATGCGGCGCTGCGCGTGCTCGGCGGTGGCCTCGCCGGCTCGAAGGTCCTCGATCAGAAGGGGCAGAAGATGCTCGATCGCAACTTCGATCCCGGCTTCCGCCTCGCACTGCACAACAAGGATCTCGGCATCGTGACCGCCGCGGCGCGCGAGGCCGGGGTGGTCGTGCCCCTCGGCTCCGCCGTCGCCCAGCTCGTGTCCGCCCTCGTCGCCCGCGGCGACGGTGCGCTCGACCACTCGGGCCTCTTCAAACTCGCCGGCGAGCTCTCCGGACGCTCGAACGGCTAACCCCAGCTCGAGGGTCGGACCGGGCGTTATTACTCACACCCTGCCTGGCCGACCCTCGGATCACCCATCGCGGGCGTCCCCCGCACGCGGAGCGAAGAACGACCTTCCCTCCGTCAGAAATAAAGGAGTTTCACCATGGCAAAGATGCGTGCCGTCGACGCGGCAGTGCTGATCCTGGAGAAGGAGGGCGCCACGCAGGCGTTCGGCCTCCCCGGTGCGGCGATCAACCCGTTCTACTCGGCGATGCGAGCGCACGGGGGCATCAAGCACGTGCTCGCCCGCCACGTCGAGGGTGCTTCGCACATGGCCGAGGGATACACCCGTGCAGAGGCGGGCAACATCGGCATCTGCATCGGCACCTCAGGTCCTGCGGGCACCGACATGATCACGGGCCTCTACTCGGCATCTGCCGATTCGATCCCGATCCTCTGCATCACCGGTCAGGCGCCCGTCGCGAAGCTCGACAAGGAGGACTTCCAGGCCGTCGACATCGCCTCTATCGCGAAGCCGGTCACGAAGCTCGCGAAGACGGTGCTCGAGGCCGGCCAGGTGCCTGGCATCTTCCAGCAGGCGTTCCAGCTCATGCGTTCGGGCCGCCCTGGCCCGGTGCTCATCGACCTGCCGATCGACGTGCAGCAGACGGAGATCGAGTTCGACATCGACCTCTACGAGCCGCTCCCCCTCGCGAAGCCCGAGGCGAGTCGTGCGCAGATCGACAGCGTGCTCGCCATGCTCGACGCAGCCGAGAAGCCGGTGCTCATCGCGGGCGGCGGGATCCTCAACGCCGATGCGGCGGACGAGTTCGTGGAGCTCGCTGAAACGCTGGGCGTGCCGGTGATCCCGACCCTGATGGGCTGGGGCGTGATCCCCGACGACCACCGCCTGATGGCCGGTATGGTCGGGCTGCAGACGCAGCACCGCTACGGCAATGAGAACCTGCTCGCCAGCGACCTGGTCATCGGCGTCGGCAACCGCTGGGCGAACCGCCACACCGGCTCCCTCGACGTCTACACCCGCGGCCGCAAGTTCGTGCACATCGATATCGAGCCCACGCAGATCGGGCGCGTGTTCGCTCCGGATCTCGGCATCGTCTCCGACGCGGGCGCCGCCATTCGCGGCCTGCTGGAAGCCGTTCGTGAGCGCCAGAGCGCCGGAACGCTGCCGGATCGCGCCGCCTGGGTCGACGAAACGCAGCAGCGCAAGGGCTCGCTGCAGCGCAAGACGAACTTCGACAATGTGCCGATCAAGCCGCAGCGCGTCTACCAGGAGATGAACCGCGCGTTCGGCCGCGACACGAGGTACGTGACGACGATCGGTCTCTCGCAGATCGCCGGCGCCCAGATGCTCCACGTCTACCGGCCCCGTCACTGGATCAACTGCGGCCAGGCCGGTCCGCTCGGCTGGACGCTTCCCGCAGCGCTCGGCGTCGTCGCCGCCGACCCGAGCACGCCCGTCGTCGCGCTCTCCGGGGACTACGACTTCCAGTTCATGATCGAGGAGCTCGCGGTGGGTGCGCAGTTCAAGCTCCCGTACATCCACGTCGTGGTCAACAACTCTTATCTCGGGCTCATCCGCCAGGCGCAGCGGAACTTCGAGATGGATTACCACGTGTCCCTCGCCTTCGACAACGTCAACAGCCCCGAGACCGAGGGCTACGGAGTCGATCACATCAAGGTTGCCGAGGGGCTCGGGTGCAAGGCGATCCGGGTGCGCGAGGTCGAGGATCTCCACGCCGCGTTCATCCGCGCGAAAGACCTCATGAGCCAGTTCCAGGTGCCCGTGGTCGTCGAGGTCATCCTCGAGCGGATCACGAACATCGCCATGAGCGGGGCCGGGATCGATGCGATCAACGAGTTCGAGGATCTCGCAACGGGTCCGGACGATGCGCCCACGGCGACGATCCCGCTGCAGCCCGCCGCGGTGCCGGCCGGCTAGCGACGGAGTAACGTGACTGCCATGCGCATCGTCATCGCTCCGGACAAGTTCAAGGGCTCCCTCACGGCGCAGGAGGTCGGGGACCACATCGGCATCGGGGTCAGGGCCGCGTGCGCCGACCCCGATATCACGGTGGTCCCGATGGCGGACGGCGGCGAGGGCACCCTCGACGCGGCGCTGGCGAATGGGTTCTCTCGCGTCGAGGTAGATGCCACCGGGCCGCTGGGCGCGCCCGTGCGCGCAGCGATCGCGGTGCGGGGCGACGAGGCGGTCGTCGAAATGGCGGCCGCCTCCGGCCTCGCGCTCGTCGACGAGGGGGAGCGTGATGCGCTGGCCGCTAGTTCCCGCGGCACGGGCGAGCTGATCCGGGCGGCGCTCGACGCCGGGGCTGGTCGGGTCGTGCTGGCCATCGGCGGCAGCGCCTCGACGGACGGCGGCGCCGGCATGCTGGCGGCCCTCGGGGCCCGCCTGCTCGACGCGGACGGCCAGGAGGTCGCAGACGGCGGAGCTGCGCTCGCCGATGTCGTCGAGGTCGATCTCTCCGGTCTCGACGAGCGGATCGCGTCGACGAGCTTTCAGCTCGCCAGCGATGTCGACCACACGCTCCTCGGACCGCGTGGCGCGGCGTGCGTCTTCGCCCCCCAGAAGGGTGCGTCACCCGCGCAGGTGCTCCAGCTCGAGCGCGCGCTGACCGCGTTCGCGCGGGCGCTGCGCGAGGCCACGGGCGGGGAGGACTTCGCGCCGCACGCGGGTGCGGGCGCCGCGGGGGGTGTCGGCTTCGCCGCCCTCGCCGTGCTGGGTGCCGAGCGACTCCCCGGCGTGGATGTCGTGGTCGACTTCACCCGGCTGCGGGCACATCTCGCGGGCGCCGACCTCGCGATCACCGGAGAGGGATCCTTCGATGAGCAGAGCCTCGGGGGGAAGACGCCGATGGGCGTGCTCGCCGCGGCGACCTCCCTCGGCGTGCCGACAGCCGTGGTCTGCGGACGCTCCCTCTTGACGGATGAGGCGTGGCGGGACGCTGGATTCGTCGGCTGCTTCGCGACGGCGGATCGTGCGCCCGACGCCGAAACGAGCATGCGCGAGACCGGCCCACTGTTGCAGGCGATCGGCGCGGAACTCGTCCGTCGTTGGCGCGCCGGAGAGTTCGCTGGAAGCGCTTGACAGCCCCGCCGGCATATGGTGAACTCATTCCCATCTCGTGGAATGTAGTTTCCGCAATGTGAAACAACGAGAATTTTCTGACGAAGATGTCATCCCAAGGAGTACCCATGTCGCAGGACGAAGTCGTCCACGTTCCGAGCCGCGCGTCGGAGGGTCTGATTGACCCGGCACCGTCAGCAGTGTTCGCCATCAACGCGGGGATCAGCCCTCGGCTGTACAACCGCGACCTGGCGCCGACAACGCGCACGGGTCGCACCTGGAGCGCCTACAGCATCTTCACCCTCTGGGCCAACGACGTGCACAGCCTTGGGAACTACGTCTGGGCCATCGGTCTCTTCTCGCTCGGCATGAGCGGGGGCGCCATTCTCGGCGCGCTCGCCTTCGGCGCGCTCTTCCTGTTCCTCCTCCTCACGCTCTCGGGTTACATGGGCGAGAAGACGGGCGTCCCGTTCCCGGTGATGAGCCGCATCTCCTTCGGCGTCTACGGCGCCCAGATCCCCGGTCTCCTCCGTGGCGCGGTCGCGATCGCGTGGTTCGGCATCCAGACCTACCTCGCCTCGCAGGTGCTCCAGGTCGTCATCATCGCCATCGCCCCCTCGGCCGCCGGCATGCAGGAGGGGTCGTTCCTCGGCCTGTCGTCCCTCGGATGGATCAGCTTCCTGGCGCTCTGGGTCGTGCAGACGATCATCGTCAGCTACGGCATGGAGATGATCCGCAAGTACGAGGCCTTCGCTGGGCCCGTCATCCTCTTCACCTTCGTCTCGCTCGCGATCTGGGTGTTCGTACAGGCCGACTTCAGCATCGCCTGGAACAACGGGAACCCCCTGACGGGGGCCGAACTCTGGCTGGGTATGCTCGGCGCCGCGTCCGCCTGGGTCGCGATCTACGGCACCTTCGTCCTGAACTTCTGCGACTTCACACGCGGGGCGATGTCGAAGAAGTCCATCGTCCGCGGTAACTTCTGGGGCATCCCGGTGAACATGCTGTTCTTCGGCCTCGTCGTCCTTGCACTCGCCGGCGGCTCATTCAAGATCAACGGCGTCGCGATCGCCTCCCCCGCCGACGTCGTCGCGGCGCTGCCGAACACCGTGCTCCTCGTCCTCGCGTCGCTCGCCCTCATCGTCCTCACCATCGCGGTGAACCTGATGGCCAACTTTGTGGCCCCCACCTACGCGCTCACGAACCTGTTCCCCCGCCACCTGAACTTCCGTCGGGCCGCACTGATCTCGGCCGTCATCGGCCTCGTGATCCTGCCGTGGAACATGTACAACTCCCCCGTCGTCATCGGCATCTTCCTCAACGGCCTCGGCGCCCTGCTCGGGCCGCTGTTCGGCATCATCATGGTCGACTACTGGCTCATCAAGAAGCAGCGGATCAACGTGCTCGATCTCTACACCGAGAACAACCGGGGCGAGTACCACTACCGGAAGGGGTTCAACCCCCGCGCCGTTGCGGCCCTCGCGATCTCAGGATCGCTCGCGCTGATCCTGACTTTCGTGCCGATCTTCCACGTCATCAGCTCCTTCTCCTGGTTCATCGCCGCCATCCTGGGAGCCCTGACCTACGGCGTACTCGCGGATCGCCGCGGCCCGTTCACCGATGTGGAGGGCGAGGAGATCGCCGTCGCACCGACCCACTGACCCCACGAGAAGGACACACGAGACCATGCGCATTCTGGTTGCGAACGTCAACACCACCGAATCCATGACCGACGGAATCGCCGAGGCAGCGCGCGCCGTCGCCTCCCCCGGCACCGAGATCGTCGGGATCACGCCGGCGTTCGGCGCCGAATCGTGCGAGGGCAACTTCGAGAGCTACCTCGCCGCGATCGCGGTGATGGACGCGATCCAGCGGTACGAGGGCGAGTACGACGCCGTGATTCAGGCGGGCTACGGCGAGCACGGTCGCGAGGGGCTGCAGGAGCTGCTCACCGTTCCGGTCGTCGACATCACCGAAGCCGCCGCGTCGACGGCGATGTACCTCGGCCGCAGCTACTCGGTGGTCACGACGCTTGACCGCACGGTACCGCTCATCGAGGACCGCCTCCTGCTGGCGGGGATGATGGAGCGCTGCGCCTCCGTGCGGTCCTCCGGGCTCGGGGTGTTGGAGCTCGAGGAGGATCCCGAGCGCGCCGTCGAGGCCATCGTCGCCGAGGCGGAACGGGCCGTCCACGACGACCGCGCCGAGGTGATCGTGCTCGGCTGCGGCGGCATGGCGGAGCTCAAGAACCGCGTCGTCGAGCGCTGCGGCGTTCCCGTGGTCGATGGAGTGCAGGCCGCGGTAGCGGTCGCGGAGGGTCTGGTGCAGCTCGGCCTCACGACCTCGAAGTCGCGCACCTACGCACCGCCTCGGCCGAAGCGGGTCACCGGGTTCCCGGTGCCGCGCGCATCCTGACCCGACCGACGCAGCCACCGCCCTGGAGCGGCGGAGCAGACTGAACACCGAGCACACCCCACATCGAGGAGAGGCGAATCATGGCAGAGGAACAGGCAGAGCAGGGCGGCGGGCACTCCGGAGGCACCGGAGCCGAGGGGAGCGAGCGCTTCGATCTCGTTATCCGCGGTGAGCGAGTGCTCACCACGTCCGGGATCCGCGCCCGCGAGGTCGGGGTGCGCGACGGCGTGGTCGTCGCACTGCAGCCGCTCGGGAACGGCCTCGAGGGTGATCGCGTGGTGGAGCTCGCGGACGACGAGACCCTGATCCCCGGCTTGGTGGACACCCACGTGCACGTCAACGAGCCTGGCCGCACCGAGTGGGAGGGGTTCGCCTCGGCGACGAGGGCCGCCGCCAAGGGCGGCGTCACGACCATCCTGGACATGCCGCTCAACAGCATCCCGCCGACCATCGATGTCGCCGCCCTCGAGGAGAAGCGGGACGCGGCGCGCGAGCAGGCCTTCGTCGACGTGGGCTTCTGGGGCGGTGCCGTGCCGGGGAACACCGGTGAGCTCCGCGGCCTGCACGACGCAGGGGTCTTCGGATTCAAATGCTTCCTGCTCCACTCAGGCGTCGACGAGTTCCCTCCGCTCGACGCCGCCGAGATGGAGACGGACATGCGCGAGCTGCAGACCTACGACTCCATGCTCATCGTGCACGCGGAGGATTCGCGCGCCATCGACCGTGCTCCGTCGCCCGAGGGGGACGTCTACGAGCGGTTCCTGCACTCGCGCCCGCGGGGCGCTGAGAACCTGGCGATCGCCGAGGTGATCGAGCGGGCGCGCTGGACCGGCGCGCGCGCCCATATCCTCCACCTCTCATCCTCCGACGCGCTCGCCATGATCCGTACGGCGAAGCGCGACGGTGTGCGGCTGACGGTGGAGACCTGCCCGCACTACCTGACACTCACTGCCGAGGAGGTGCCGACGGGCGGGACCGCGTACAAGTGCTGCCCGCCGATCCGCGAAGCCTCCAACCGCGAACTGCTCTGGGAGGGGCTCGCCGACGGCACCATCGACTACATCGCGAGCGACCACTCCCCCTCGACCCTCGACCTCAAGGATCTCGAGAACGGCGACTTCGCGGTCGCGTGGGGCGGCGTCTCCTCACTGCAGCTCGAGCTGCCGGTGATCTGGACCGAGGCCCGCAGGCGCGGGTTCTCGCTCGAGCAGGTCGTGTCGTGGATGGCGGAGAAGCCCGCCGACAACGTGGGTCTCACCGGCAAGGGACGCATCGCGCTCGGCGGCGACGCCGACTTCTCGGTGTTCGCCGCGGACGACGCCTTCGTCGTCGACGTCTCACACCTCGAGCACAAGAATCCGATCACCCCCTACGCCGGCCGTGCACTGTCGGGCGTCGTGCGACGCACCTACCTGCACGGCGAGGAGATCGACGGCGAGACGCCGACCGGTCGCCTGCTCCGCCGAGGCATGGTCGAGTAACGAGTCCGCTCTGCACGCGGCCCGCGCTTCCTGCGGGGCGCGTGCAGAGCGATGCGATGATAGGGGTTGACGGGGAAGGAGCACGCACATGACCGAGACCCACGAGACCCTGCCGCACGACGACGTCGATCCCGGAGGGCTCCTCGAGTACTCCGTGGTCTTCACCGACCGATCCCTGAACCACATGTCCCAGCGCTTTATCGGGGTGATGCAGGAGATCACCGATGTGTTGCTCGGCACCTACGACGCCGTCGGGGCGGCGATCGTTCCCGGCGGTGGGAGCTATGCGATGGAGGCCGTCGCACGGCAGATCGCGTCGGGGCGGCGCTGTCTCGTGGTGCGGAACGGCCTGTTCTCGTACCGGTGGTCGCAGATCCTGGAGGCGGGCTCCATCGCCGATACCGTGACCGTCTGCTCGGCAAGGCCGGCAGCGGACGGAGACCGCGCGCCGTGGTCGCCAGCCCCCATCAACGAGATCGTGGCGACGATCCGGAGCGAGCGACCCGAGGTCGTCTTCGCGCCCCACGTCGAAACCGCAGCCGGCATCCAGCTGCCTGACGCTGCGATCAGCGCGATCGCCGATGCGGTGCACGAGGTCGGCGGGCTCTTCGTGCTCGACTGCATCGCCTCGGGGGCGCAGTGGGTCTCGATGGAGGCGCTCGGCGTCGACGTGCTCATCAGCGCCCCGCAGAAGGGCTGGAGCGGCTCCCCCTGCGCCGGGTACGTGATGCTCGGACCCGCGGGTCGCGCAGCGGTCGAGTCGACGACCTCCACCAGCTTCGCGGCGGATCTGCGCAAGTGGCTCTTCATCGCCGACGAGTACCGGGAAGGGCGGGCGCCGTACCACGCGACGATGCCGACCGACGCGCTCGCGCACAACGCCGCGCTCATGCGCGAAGCGGTCGACCGGGGCCTCGAGGCGCTGCGCGACGCGCAGACTGAGCTGGGCGGGCGGGTGCGCGCACTCCTCGCAGAGCGAGGCTTTCCGTCGGTCGCCGCTGCGGAGTTCGCTGCCCCGAGCGTCGTGGTCGTGCACACGGATGACGCCGCACTGAAATCGGGCGCAGCCTTCAGGGAGGCCGGCGTGCAGATCGCCGCTGGCGTGCCACTCCACTGCGGCGAACCCGAGAGCTTCTCCACATTCCGCATCGGGCTCTTCGGACTCGACAAGCTGGCCGACATCGACGGCACCGTCGACCGCCTGCGCGCCGCGCTCGACGCCATCGGGAGCTGACGCACGCGGGCGGCCTCGATCCTGCCGCCCTGAATCCACGCGAGAGTGCTAAGCTGTACAGGTTGTCTGTGCGCACTGCACCCTGCAGTCCGCCAGGCACGATGCACAAGTACCCTCCTGCCACGGAAATCCCGTGGCCGCGAAGTCCGAAGGAGGTGGGTCAATAATGCATCCGTACGAACTCATGGTTATCCTCGATCCCGGTATCGACGAGCGCACCGTGGCCCCCAGCATGGAGAAGTTCCTCGGCGTCATCCGCAACGCGGGCGGCGAGATCGAGAACATCGACATCTGGGGCAAGCGCCGTCTGGCCTACGAGATCAAGAAGCAGTCCGAGGGCATCTACGTCGTCGTGAACTTCACCGCGACCTCCGAGGCGACCGACGAGCTCGATCGTCAGCTCGGTCTGAGCGAGGCCGTGCTCCGCACCAAGGTGCTCCGCAACGATGAGCTCATCGCGCAGCGCGCCGAGCAGAAGCAGCGCGACGAGGCCAAGGCCGCCCGCGCAGCAGCGAAGCAGAGCGCCTAGCTCATGGCCGGCGAGCCGCTCATCACCGTCGTCGGTAACCTCGTTGCCGACCCCGAGCCGCGTGTCAGCCAGGCTGGCAAGTCGTGGGTGACGTTCCGCATCGCCTCGACTCCCCGTGTGCGCGACCGCCAATCGGGCGACTGGTCGGACGGCGAAGCGCTGTTCCTCGGCTGCCGCGCATTCGGCGAGTACGCCGATAACATCGCCGCGTCGCTGACGAAGGGCATGCGCGTTATCGTGCAGGGCCGTCTGACGCAGCGCAGCTACACCGACAACCAGGGCCAGCAGCGCACCTCTCTCGACCTCGAGGTCGAAGAGGTCGGGCCCTCGCTCCGCTGGTCGACCGCACAGGTCAGCCGCGGGCAGTCGCGCGGCCAGGGCGGCGGATTCGGCGGCGGTCAGCCGGCCGGTCAGCCGAACTGGGGCCAGTCCGCAGCACCGCAGCAGCAGCAGAGCAACCCCTGGACCAACTCGGGCCAGCAGGGCGGCGGCAGCGACTTCGGTGGCGGCTTCGACGACGATCAACCTTTCTAAGACTCAGGAGAAAAGACCACATCATGGCAGGCAAGTCCAGCGGCGCAGGCCGCAAGCCGGGCCGGGGCAAGAACGCAAAGCCCGTAGCGCCCGCAAAGAAGCAGACCGTCGGCGTCATCGATTACAAGGATGTCGCGACGCTGCGCAAGTTCGTCTCTGAGCGCGGGAAGATCCGCGCGCGCCGCATCACTGGCGTTTCCGTGCAGGAGCAGCGACTGATCGCGAAGGCCGTGAAGAACGCCCGCGAGATGGCGCTCCTCCCCTACGCCGGTTCCGGCCGCTAAGGAGAGCATCATGGCGAAAGTAATTCTCACGAATGAGGTTCAGGGCCTCGGGTCCGCGGGTGACGTGGTCGAGGTCAAGAACGGCTACGCGCGCAACTACCTGGTTCCGCAGGGCTACGGCGTCCACTGGACCCGTGGCGGCGAGGCTCAGGTCGCGCAGCTCCGTGCAGCTCGCGACGCCCGCGCACTCGCGTCCGCCGAGGACGCCCGCGCGCTGAAGACGAAGCTCGAAGAGGGCAAGATCCGCCTGTTCGCGAAGTCGGGCGCCGAGGGGCGTCTCTTCGGCGCGATCCGTCCGGCGAACGTCGCGGCAGCGGTCTCCGAGGCCGGCCTCGGCGAGATCGATAAGCGCAAGGTCACGCTCCCGGCGATCAAGTCGACCGGCGAGTACCGCGCGACGATCCACCTGCACGAGGGTGTCGACGCGGAGATTACGCTGCAGATCATCGCACAGCGCTGATCGACTCGGATCACAGAACGGGGCGGCCCCTTCGGGAGCCGCCCCGTTCTGTTTTCCACAGATGCTTGAACCTTTGGGATAACTCCTCGCACGTACGACAACGATGTAATTACGCGATGTGTTTCCCCAGTTCACGGCGTTATTCGCCGAAAGTACTAAACTGTGGATAACTATTCACAGTTGCAGCACGCTGCGGGCGATCAGGAAGTACAGGATAAGCCCTGTCGCGTCAACGAACGTCGTAATGAACGGGTTCGAGAAGACGGCCGGATCGACGCGTATCGCACGCGCTGCCAGGGGCATGATGCCGCCGACGGCAGCCGCCGTCGTGCAGATCGCGAGCAGGGTCGCACCGATGATGAACCCGATGGCGGGGGAGTAGATGAGCCCAGCGACGGCGAACCCCAGCGCTCCCAGCAGAAGACCCAGGAGGGCTCCTGCGCGGAGTTCGCGGCTCAGGACCCGCAGGATGTCGCGCGGGCGCACGTCGTCGAGCGCAAGCGCTCGCGTGACGGTGGTGGCGGCCTGGTTTCCCGTGTTCCCTCCCGTGCCGATGAGGAGCGGGACGAAGAGCGCCAGTACCGTCACCTGCGCGAGAGTGTCTTCGAATACCTCGAGCACATGCACCGTGAGTGTGGCTCCGACCGCCAGCACCAGTAGCCAGACGATGCGCGAGCGCACGAGGGCCGTGACGGGCGTCGCGAGGTAGGGGCGCCTGAGTGGCTCCACGCCGCCCTGTCGCGCCGCATCCTCGGTCTCCGACTCCTCGATGATCTTCACGGCGTCGTCGATCGTGAGCATGCCGACCAGGCGATCCTCGCTGTCGACGATCGGCAGCGCGAGGAATCCCCGCTCGGTGCACAGGCGGGCCGCGGACTCTGCGGGGTGCGCGACGGTGGCGGTGACGACCTCCTCCATGAGGTGCGCGATGGGGGTGTCTTCTGAGGCTCCGATCAGGTCGCGCAGGCTCACGACGCCGATCACGCGCCGGCCGTCCGCGATGACGGGGATCGTGTAGACCGTCTCCGCCTCGTCGAGGCGATCGCGCACCCTGGCGAGCGTCTGCGCCACGGAGAGCTCGGCCCGTGTGCTGACGTACTCCGGGGTCATCCGGCGGCCCACAGAGGCCTGCGGGTAGCCGAGCATCGACGCGGTGAGCTCGCGGTCGCCGGCCGGGAGGTCGCGCATCAGGCGGGTCGCGAGCACGGCGGGCACTTCGTCGAGCAGCCACACGCGATCGTCGGGATCGAGGTCCGCGAACATCCGGGTCACCTCGGAGTCCTGCAGGCCCTCGAGCAGCTCGCCCTGCAGCGCCGGCGGAAGCTCCTCGAAGAGGTCCAGCGCGCGCTGCTTCTCGAGCAGTCGGTACAGGACCGCACGTGGCTTCTGCTCGAATCGTTCGAAGAGCGCCACGAGGTCGGCGACGCTGAGCGGTGTCAGCTCCTGGGTCGCCGCAGCGAGATCCTGACGGTTCAACTGATCGCGGATGGTATCGATGAGATCAGGGCTGAGAGACACACGTGACCATACCAATTCGGCGTGGTCATTGTCCACAGGAGCGCCACGCGGCAAGCCTCAAGCTTCACCTGAGGGTTGAATAACTTCAGACGCTGGGGATGAGAAAACCCCAGATCCGAGGCTCAAAAAAAGTCTAGACAGAATCCTATTCCACAGGTTATCCCCAGATCTGTGGAAAAGGTTCGGGGTTCTCACGGTCGTTATCCACCGAGTTATCCACAAGGGGAGAACAGGCCGTTTGGCCTCCGTGATAGAGGGGCCTACCGTGAGTGTCTGAGGTGTGGTGTTCACTATCACCGACCACCTCCGTCGCCCATAGAAGAGGAGTCCGTGCGTGTCGATCGCTCACCTGGGAATTCCCGACTCACGCTCCGACGAGTCGCAGTACGGCAACGAGCGCACGCCGCCGTATGATCTGCTCGCCGAGCAGAGCGCGCTCGGCGGCATGCTGCTGTCGAAGGATGCCGTCGCCGACGTGACGGGCATCCTGCGCGGCCCCGACTTCTACGTGCCGAAGCACGAGGTGATCTACGAGGCGGTCCTCGCGCTCTACGCTCGCGGCGAGCCGACCGACGCCATCACCGTCACCGACCAGCTCACCAAGATGGGGGATCTGCAGCGGGCAGGTGGAGCCGAATACCTGCACACGATCACGAGCATCGTGCCGACCGCCGCGAACGCGAGCTTCTACGCGGAGATCGTCGCAGAGAAGGCGCTGCTCCGCCGCCTCGTGGAGGCTGGAACGCGAATTGTGCAGATGGGCTACGCAGGTGAGGGCGAGGCGGTCGATCTCGTCAACAGCGCGCAGTCCGAGATCTACGGCGTCACCGGTGCCGATCAGGCGAACGACTACGTGCCGCTCTCCGACGCGGTGACTGCCGCGATCGAGGAGATCGAGAAGGCGAAGATGTCCGAGGGCGGCATGATGGGCGTCCCCACCGGCTTCGCCGAGCTCGACGAGAAGACCAACGGATTCGCCCCCGGCCAGATGATCATCGTCGCGGCTCGACCCGCAATGGGCAAGTCGACGCTCGCCCTCGACATCGCTCGCTCCGGGTCCGTCGGGGCGGGAGCGACCACCGTCTTCTTCTCGCTCGAGATGGGCCGAGCCGAGATCGCGATGCGACTGCTCGCGGCCGAGGCAAGCATCCCGATGCAGACCCTCCGCAAGGGGGCGCTCGACCAGCGCGACTTCACCAAGCTCGCGGCGACGCAGGCGCGCATCAACGAGGCGCCGCTGTTCATTGACGACAGCCCGAACCTCACGCTGGTCGAGATCCGCGCGAAGTGCCGTCGCCTGAAGCAGCGCCACAACCTCAAGATGGTCGTCATCGACTACCTGCAGCTCCTGTCCAGCGGCAAGCGCGTCGAAAGCCGTCAGCAGGAGGTCAGCGAGTTCTCGCGTGCGCTCAAGCTCCTGTCGAAGGAGCTCGAGGTGCCCGTCGTGGCGCTGTCGCAGCTCAACCGTGCCTCCGAGCAGCGCTCCGACAAGATGCCGGCGATCAGCGACCTGCGCGAGTCGGGTTCGCTGGAGCAGGACGCCGACATGGTGATCCTGCTGCACCGCGAGTCCTCGTACGAGAAGGACAACCCGCGCGCGGGTGAGGCCGACCTCATCCTTGCCAAGCAGCGTAACGGCCCGACGGGCACCGTGACCGTCGCCTTCCAGGGTCACTACTCCCGGTTCCAGGACATGCCGAGCGGGCTGTAAGCGGACTTGGCGCAGACCGTCTGACCCTGTGCGCATCGGGCGCATCATCAGCGGCGAGGCGGTAGACTCGAGGGGTGCCACGAAAGGGGTTGAACGTGACTGCGGTGACCGGATCCGACGAGACGCGTTCCGCGACCCCGGAGGCCGGTTCGCGTGCGGCGGCCCTCGTGCGCGTCGGCGTGCTCGCGGTGGCTGGCCTCGGTATCACGTTCACCGCAACACTTCACGAGCAGCTGACGTTCGATCGACTCGTTGTCGCCCTGACGTTCGCCGCCCTCGCCGCCTCGCACGTGTTCATCTGGACCGCGACCGCCCGTTCGGCGCGCACGTCCGCGAGATTGCTGCTCGCCGTCGTCTCGCTCGTCGCGGCGATCGCGATGCTGTTCGTCGGCGCTCCCATCGCGTTCGCGCTGGTGCTCGCCGCTTGGGCGCTCATCAGCGGCCTGCTCGAGTTCATCGGGGGCGCGCTCGGCGGGGCAGCGAAGCAGGACGCCACGCTCATGGGGGCCACCGGAGTCCTGCTCGCGGTGCTCGCTCTGCTGTTCCGCGACGACCAGGTCGCGGCCCTCGGTTTCTTCGGTGCGTACGCCATCGTCGGAGCCGTATTCCTCGGCATCTCGGCATTCGACGGGAAGCGGCGCCCCGCGTCAGGCGCGGCCCCCGTGCCGGGCAACTGACGCCGCCACTGACGCTCACCTCCCACCACGACGGAGACACCACACCATGACGGAATCCCCTCAGCCCGACGGCACGGACCCCGTGACGCCCTCGCGTCGCGACCGCCTCCGACCGCTCGAACTGATCGGGTTCTCCCTCGTGCTCGCGGTGTTCGCCGCTCTCGTCGTGCTGATGGTGACGCGCAACTGGACCCTCACCGGCATCGCCGCGGGCGTCGCGTTCATCGTCAGCGTGATGATGGTCGCCCTGGTGGGTCTCGGTAAATCGCCGAGCGAAGAGGACCGGAAGGCTCGCGAAGACCTTCAGGGTCCCGACGGCACGCACTACCACTGACGTACCCTTCGGTCGCCGCCCGCGAGTCTGCAGGCGGGCGACGACCGCGCAGGCGCGTCAGCGCTGCAGGTAGTCCAGCAGGTCCGCCGCCGAGCCAACGTAGGTGGCCGGAGTGAGTGCGAGCAGCCGCGCCTTGGCCGCGTCACCGATCTCGAGGCCCTCGACGAACTCGATGAGATCGGCCTGGCCGATCCGGCGCCCGCGCGTGAGCTCCTTCAGCGCTGCGTAGGGATCGGAGATGCTCGAGCGGCCTGCGGTCACCTCGGCGCGGATCACCGTCTGGATCGCCTCGCCGAGCACCTCCCAGTTCGCGTCGAGGTCCGCAGCCAGCACCTCGGGTGCCGCATCGATCTGCCCGAGCCCCTTGAGGATGTTGTCGAGCGCGAGCACCGAGTGCCCGAAGCCGACGCCGATGTTCCGCTGCGCCGACGAGTCCGTGAGGTCGCGCTGCCAGCGGCTCGTCACGAGGGTGGCTGCGAGCGAGTCGAGGATCGCGTTCGAGAGCTCCAGGTTCGCCTCGGCGTTCTCGAAGCGGATCGGGTTCACCTTGTGCGGCATCGTCGACGAGCCTGTCGCACCGGCGACGGGGATCTGCCGGAAGTAGCCGATGGAGATGTAGCTCCAGATATCGGTGGCGAGGTTGTGGAGGATCCGGTTGACGTGCGCGACTCGCGAGTACAGTTCCGCCTGCCAGTCGTGCGATTCGATCTGCGTCGTGAGCGGGTTCCAGTCGAGCCCGAGGCCCTCGACGAACTCCTGGGACACCGCGGCCCAGTCGGTGTCGGGGTCGGCGGCGAGATGCGCGGCGAACGTGCCCGTGGCGCCCGAGAACTTGCCGAGGTACTCGACGTCGTCGATCTGGTGCAGCTGGCGCTCGAGTCGGTGGACGAAGACCGCGAGTTCCTTGCCGAGCGTGGTCGGCGTGGCGGGCTGGCCGTGCGTGCGGCTCATCATCGGCAGTTCGCGGTACTGCTCGGCCTGGCGCGCGAGTTCGGCGATCACGGAGTTGAACTTCGGGCGCCAGACCTGCTCGACGGCGTCCTTGACCGTGAGTGCGTAGGAGAGGTTATTGATGTCCTCGCTCGTGCAGCAGACGTGGGTGAGTTCCGCCAGGCGACCGAGGTCCATCTCGTCGAGCTTGCCGCGCACGAGATACTCGACGGCCTTGACGTCGTGCTGAGTCGTGCGCTCCGTCTCGGCGAGCTGGTCAATCTCGGCCTGGCCGAAGTTCGACGCCCACTTGCGGAGAGTCGCCGTCTCATCCTCCGACAGGGGCGTCCCGCCGAGCAGCGAGTGCTCCGTGAGGTAGATGAGCCACTCGACCTCGACGTGCACGCGAGCCTTGTTCAGCCCCGCCTCCGAGAGGAACTCGCCGAGACCCGACACTGCCGCCTGGTAGCGACCGTCGAGAGGGCTGATGGGCTGCGGGGGGAGAGAGGTCATACGTGTGCTCCGGTCGATGCGAGGGCGGGGGAGAGGTCGCCGTGCGCTCGGCGCCCTCACCATCTTCCCATGGAACGCGGCGGACCCGCGGGTTGCTTGCTGGCCGTCCGTCCGCCTAGCGGTCCTTCTTCTTGCCCGTGCCGAGCAGTCCGTTCACGATCGCCGAGAGAATGCCGAGCACGATGGCCGCCAGCACGCCCCACCAGAATCCATCGACGCGCAGACCGAACCCGGCGAGTGTCGAGAGCGCGGACACCGCGAGCAGCATGAGCCCGTTGATCAGCAGGCCGAACAGGCCGAGGGTGATGATGCGCAGGGGGATCGAGACGAACCGCACCACGCGACCCAGTGTGCCGTCGACGACTCCGAAGACGAGCGCGACGAGAACGAGGGTGATGAGGTACGCGGCGGTCGTCTCCGTCTCACCGGACGCCTCGCTCAGCGTCGGCAGGCGCGATGCTCCGAACGGCTCGATCCAGATGCCGTGCTCACCCGGTCCGCCCACGATGAGCGTGGTGAGCCAGAAAGCGAAGGCACTGACGAGAACACGGATGACGGATCGCATGCCCCCAGTCTCCCATGCCGTCCCGGGAGGCGATATAGACCGCGGTGTGCTGCCTGGGCGTGGCCGCGAATTCGTCAGCGCAACAGGTGATTGTTAGGATTCGGGCTGAGCTGAAAGCAAGCTGAGTGCGCATCGGCATCGACGTGGCCGTCGAAGGACCGTGCGCTGAGGGAAACTGAGGGGACGCAGGAGATGAACCACCGCGAATCGGGCGACGCGCCTGACGGTACGCCGGAGCAGCCGGTGTCGGAGCGCTCACCTGAGCAGCTCCCATCCGATCGGCAGGCTCAGGATGAGGGGGCAACCGCGGAGTGGGCCGCGACAACCGAGCTCCCCGCTGACGAGTGGGCCGCGACCACTCAGCTGCCCGAGGCCGACACGGCAGCGGACTCTGAGTCGCCGACCGAGGCGTTGCCCGCGACGGACGCTGGCCCACTCCCGGGCGGGACGACTGCGCCGCCTCCCGGACCGGGTGCCCCTCCCGCCGCAGTCTGGGGCGCGCAGGGCAACGGGGCCGACGAGCCTGGCCCCGCAACCCCGACGCCCCCGTCGCCCACCGGAGGCTATGTCCGGGCCGTCTTCGGGCCGCAGGGCCTTGTGACCACGGCGTGGATCGTGGCGGTGCCGCTCGTGCTCGGTCTCGTTTCGGCAGCGTGCCTGCTGGGTGCTCTCGGCGCGACGACGGGGGAGATGCCCGACTTCGCCACGGCCGCCGCGGCGATTCTCGTCGCCCTCGGTCTCGTGCTCGGTGGCGGAGTGAGTGCGCGCGGCGATATCGACGCCGGCTTCTTCTCCGCGAGCGGCTCGGCCGCGATCACGGTGTTCGCCCTCGGCACGCTCGTCGCGGTGAGCGCGACGACGGTGCTGGTCGCGAAGCTCCGTGCCCGGCGCGAGGCCGCAGGCCCTTCGACTGTCGCGGAGCTCGCGCGCGCCGCCATTGAGGCTGGCTTCGCGGGGATCCTGATTCTGCTGCTGACGCTCTTCGCGTCACTCGGCGATGCCGCCGGTCTGTCGGGTCTCGTGATCAGATCGCGGGCGCCACTGGCCCTCCTGGTGGTGTTCCTCGTAGTGGGCGTCACGCTTTTCCTCACGCGGGAATCCGCGCGGCGTCGTGCACTGGGGCTGCCCGATGGGCGCTGGGCACGCCCGTTCCGAGAAGCCGTGCGCTACTTCGGTGTTCAGTTCGCTCTGTTCGGGCTGGTCGCGCTCGTCGGCGCAGTGGTCATCGCAGTGCGGGCGGAGAGCATCGGCGCATTCTTCGCACACCTGCCGTTCCTCGGCAACGTGGCCGGGATCGCCGCAGCTCTCGGCCACCTCGGGGGCGTCACCGCTGCGAGCGGCTTCACGGGGACGGAGATGGGGCTCGCCTGGGATCTCCTGGGTTGGCACAGCGCCTGGCTCATTGCGGCAGCGGTCATCGGCATCGTCGTCGGTGCGGTCTTCGTCGGAGCGCGACGCCCGTATGCGACCCATCCCCAGATGCGCCGTCCTGACTGGAAACGCATCTGGCAGCTGCCCCTCGTCGTGTTTGCGATCTGGTGCGTGTTGGCCCTCGGCGTCCTCGGGGCGCGGGCGAGCGGCCAGCTCTCGAGCATGATGGATCTCGTCGGAGCAGGATCGGTGGGACTCGCCTGGTACGTGCCGTTCGCGATGGCGATCGCCGCCGCCGCGACCTCGCTGCTCGCAGAGTTCGCCCCGCTCTGGCTCGCCCGGGTGAACCCGGCTTGGGCCGCCGCGCTCGCGGCACCCGTCGCCGGCGTGCCGTTCGCGTCCGCTGAGACGGTGCCGCAAGCGACGGCGCCTCACACGACGCCTGGCCAGGGGTTCGCGCCCCCGGCAGGTTTCGCTGCGGCTGCCCCGGGCGCGGCCCCGGCCGGGCCGGCGCCAGCGCCTCAACCGATGTCGCGCAAGGCGAAGGGCACCCTCATCGCGGTGCTCGCGTCGGTGGTGGGGGTCGGCGTTCTGATCGGCGCGACCGCGATCACAGTCGCCGTGCTGAACGGGCAGCGTGATCCCGCGACTGCGGTGGAGGACTACCTCTCACTCCTCGAGGACGGAAAGGCCGAGGCGGCCACCGAGCTCGTCGATCCCGGCCTGCAGAACGCGGACCGCGAACTGCTGACCGACGAGGTCATGGCCGGAGCGATCCACCGCATCGAGGTGGTCGACGTCACGACCGAGAACCGCTCCGAAGGGACGGCTACGGTCACCGCGACGCTGTCGCTCGACGGAGAACGGTTCGAGCACACCTTCCCGGTCGTCGAAGGGGACAAGGAACTTCTCTTCCTGGACACCTGGGAGCTTCGCGAGCCGCTCCTGGTGCCGGTGACGCTCGAGTCGGACGGTGCCGAGACGATCACGGTCGGCGACGCCGAGGTGCAGCTCGAATCAAGCGGCGACTCCGGCTTCTGGGGCGGCAGCTACCCGACCCGCGAGCTCATGGTCTACCCAGGCGTCTATCCGGTCGGCGGCGTCGAGAACGAGTTCGTCACGACGTCGGAGGAAGAGCTGCGCGCGCTTCCCGGCAACGGCGAGTGGGCGAGCGTGGCGGTCGAGAGTGCACCGAACGAGGCGTTCGAGGCAGCGATCCTGGAGCAGGTGCAGGCGCGCATCACCCAGTGCACCGAGGTGCCGACCAACATGGATGATGAGTGCCCCTACCTGACGCAGGATGACGACCTCGATGAGCTCACGGTGGTGTCGCAGGCCGAGGGGTTCGACGAGATCTCGCTGACGGACTTCGTGGCGAGTGAGGCCGAGATCGCCGTGCGAGCGAATCCTTCCACGTTCGACGAGGATCCCGACCTGGAGGAGACCTCGTTCACCGCATCGGGCGAGATCGAGATCATCGACGGCAAGCCCACGGTCACCGAGATCAGCCTCGGAGGCGGCTTCTGGTGGTGAGTCGTGGGGGTGCGGCGCTCGCCGCCGCGCCCCCACAACTCCGCCCGGTCAGAGGACGGCGGCGAGGAAGTCCTTCGTGCGCTGCTCGATCGGGTTGCTGAAGAGCTGATCGGGTTCGCCCTCCTCGACGATGCGGCCGCCGTCGAACATGAGGACCCGGTTCGAGACGTCGCGGGCGAACTGCATCTCGTGGGTGACGATGAGCATGGTGACGTCGGTCTCCTCGGCGATGGTGCGGAGGATGTTCAGCACTTCGCCGACCACCTCGGGATCGAGGGCGCTGGTGACCTCGTCGAGGAGCAGGATCTCGGGATCCATGGCGAGGGCTCGCGCGATGGCGATGCGCTGCTGCTGGCCGCCCGAGAGCTGGGAGGGGTGGGCGTTCGCCTTCTCGGGGAGTCCGACCTTCTCGAGCAGTTCGTGGGCGCGGCGCTTAGCGTCGGCCTTCGGTACGCCGAGCACGTGGACGGGACCTTCGATGATGTTCTCGAGCACCGTCATGTTCGGGAAGAGGTTGAACTGCTGGAAGACCATGCCGATCCGCTTGCGGGTGGCGGTCCGATCCTTCTCTTTCACCGCGACGCGCTTCCCGTCGCGCTCGACGTGGGTGAGCGGTCGCCCGTCGATGAGGATGTACCCCTCGTTCGCCTCCTCGAGCGTCATGACGAGGCGCAGGATCGTGGTCTTCCCAGACCCGCTGGGACCGATCAGGGTGACGCGGTCGCCCTTGCGGACCGCGAAGTTCAGGTCGTCGAGCACGACGTGGTCGCCGAAGCGCTTCTGCACGTGCTCGAACCGGATCGCGGGCGTCGTGCCGTCGGGGATCTCGATGGCACCGGTGTGCGTGTCAGGTCTGGTAGGCAAGTCGCTTCTCCAATTTCCCGATGAGGAGTGAGGTGGGGTAGCTGGCGAGCAGGAAGATGACGCCGGCGATGGTGATCGCCTCGAGGTAGCGGAAGTGCTGGCCGCCGAACAGCTGGGCGGCGCGCACGAGCTCCGTCACCGTGATCGCCATGAGGAACGGTGTGTCCTTGAACATCGCGATGACGTAGTTGCCGAGCGACGGGATCGTCGCGCGCAGCGCCTGTGGAATGATGACGGCGACCCAGGTGCGCTGCTTCGACATGCTGAGCGCCGTCGTCGCCTCCCACTGACCCTGCGGCACCGAGTCGATGCCGGCGCGGTAGCTCTCCGCCATATAGGTGGCGTAGTGGATGCCGAAGATCACGATGCCCATGGTGAGCGGCGAGACGCTCGTGAAGAGGTAGTAGGCGAACAGCAGCTGCACGACGATCGGCGTCATGCGGATGAAGTTCACGATGAAGGCGAGGATGCCCGAGAAGGGCTGGGGGAGGCTGCGACGCGCGATCGCGATGACGAGGCCGAGTACGGCGGCGATGGCGCTGCCGACGACCGTGACGAGCAGCGTCACCTTCACGAAGGCCTGCAGCAGGATCGGCAGGGCGTCGAGAGCGTAGTCCCAGTTCCAGAGTCCGTCGTTGTTCATCCGAGCTGGCCCGCCCCCTTCGAGTCGGGCGCCGGCGCCGCGAGCGCCTTGCGCATGGATCCGCCCTGCCCGAGCCGGTGCTTCGCGCGGATCTCGAGCGCGCTCATGCCGAGGTGGAGGACGTAGGCGATGATGAAGTACAGGATCAACCCCAGCGAGTAGGCGAAGAACACATCGGTGTCGATCCGGAGCTTGTCGAGCGACGCCGTGAGGTCGAACATCGTGATGAAGCTCACGATCGCCGTGCCCTTGAGGAGGAGGATCAGGAGGTTGTCGAGTGAGGGCAGCATGAGGGCCCACGCCTGCGGGAAGATGACGCGACGCATCCGGTGCACGGGGGACATGCTGAGGGCGACGGTCGCCTCCCACTGCCCGCGCGGCACCGAGTTCAGCGACCCGCGGACCACCTCAGCGCCATAAGCGCCGTAGTTCAGACCGAGGCCGAGGATCCCGACCAGGATCGGCGACAGCTCGACCCCGAATAGCGGCAGCACGAAGAACAGGAAGAACAGCTGGACGACGAGCGAAGTGCCGCGGAAGAACTCGATGACGAACCGGGCGAGTCCGCGGATCAGGATCTTCTGGGCGCGGGCCATGAGGCCGAGCACGATCGCTACGACGAGCGCGAGCGCGGCGCCGCCGAGGGTGAGGGTCAGGGTGATCCCCATCCCCTCGAGGATCCTCGGCAGCGCTCGCGCGAGCGCCTCAAAATTCTCGGTCACGCGACGCGGTTCCGCCGTTAGCCGAGTTCACCCGAGCAGAGCTGCTCGGTGGTGAGGTCGGCCGGAGGCAGGTTCTCCGCCGTGAAGCCGAAGTCCTCGACGAGGTCGAGGTAGGACTGCTCATCGCTCGTGATGGTGGCGAGCTGCTCGTTGTACGCCTCGAGGAGCTCGGTGTCGTCCTGGCGGAACACGGTCGCGCCTGCGCCGATCTGCTCGACGCCGTCGATGACCTGGACGTAGGGCTCGGTCGCCTCGACATCGTCCATGCCCTCCGTCATCCAGTTGAGCGAAACGCCCGTGAGCGCGAACGCGTCGGCGCGCCCGCTCTGGACGGCCTCGATGCCCGACTGGGTGTCGTCGACGGTGATGGTGTTCGAGATGCCGAGATCCTGGGCGTAACCCTCCTCGATCGCTCCAGACTGCACGGCGAGGGTGACGTCGTCGTTCTGCGCCAGGACGTCATCGAGGGTCTCGAGCCCCTCGGGGTTTCCGGCGGGAACCGTGAGCGCCGTGGTGTACATGATCTCCGGGTCGCTGAATGCGGCCTGCTCGCAGCGCTCGGGGAGGATCGACATCCCGGCGCTGATCGCGTCGAAGCGTCCGGCGTTCAGGCCGGGGATCAGCGAGTTCCAGTCGACCTCCTGCACCTCGATGTTGTCGACGCCGAGGCCGGAGAAGATCTGCTCGTGCATGGCGATGGTGGCACCCGTGGGCTCCCCGTCGTCGCCGACCCAGGAGTACGGCCGCTCCTCGGCGATCGCGAGTGTGACAGTGCCCTCGTCCTGGATCTTCTCGAGGGTGTTGCCCGAGGCCTCATCGCCTCCTCCGCCGCCTGAGCATGCGGTCAGCCCCAGTGCTGCGACGCCGGCGACGGCCAGGGCGATCCTCGTGTGCGTGCGTGTTGCGGTCATTACGTGCCTGTCTTCCTCATCGTCGTGGTGCGGCGGTGGACTCAGTGGAGCGCTCGCCGGACCCGCTGCGGTGCGAACGGACGCCACGATACGGAACGGGTGCTGCCGAGTAAAGGCACTTGCGGCCCCAACCCCCGGTTCAGTTGTGCAATCGTTACTCGGCGGGCGGCTCTTATCAAAAAGGCCGATGGGAGGCCAGAAATGCTCGCAGGTGCGTGTCGCGGAACAGGGATCCCACCATGTGAAACCCGTGGGGGCGAGGGGAGGCCCGGGTGGGTAGACTGGAACACCATGAGCGTTCACGAAGACGTGCCCGTCCGGATGCGAGCCGATGTCCTGTCGGTCCCCGCCTATCGGCAGGGTGCCGCCCCGACCCGTCCCGGCTACAAACTCTCGAGTAACGAGAACCCGTTCGATCCGCTGCCCAGCGTGCTCGCGGCGATCCAGGGGCGTTCAGACATCAACCGCTACGCGGCCGCCGCGATGCCCGACCTCCGCGAGTCGATCGCCGCCAAATTCGGGGTGACCGCCGACCGCGTCCACCTGGCAGCGGGATCGGTCGCGATCCTCTACCAACTCGTCCACGCCGCCGCGACGACGGGGGACGAGTACCTGCACGCCTGGCCGAGCTTCGAGGCGTACCCGTCGCTCGGACTCGCCTCAGGGGCGAGCGCCGTGCGCGTGCCACTCACCGGGGCGGCCGAGCACGACCTCGACGCCATGGCCGATGCCATCACCGACCGCACCCGCGTGATCCTCGTCTGCTCGCCCAACAACCCGACCGGGCCGGCGGTGCGCCGGGCGGACTTCGACCGCTTCATGGCGCGGGTCCCCGCGACGACGCTCGTCGTACTCGACGAGGCGTACCGCGAGTTCGTGACCGACCCCGAGGCAGTGCGCGGCGAGGACGTGCTCGCCGAGTACCCGAACCTCGTGGTGCTCCGCACGTTCTCGAAGGCCTACGGCCTCGCCGGGCTCCGCATCGGCTACGCCGTCGGGCACCCCGCGATCCTGTCCGCCGCCGCCACCACGGCGATCCCGCTCTCCGTCACCGGCCTCGCCGATGTCGCAGCGCGCGCCTCACTCACCCCCGAAGCGCAGGCCGAGCACGACCAGCGGATCACCGAGATCGTGACCAGGCGCGACGCGCTCGTCGCCGGACTCGCGGACCTCGGGGTGCGCGTGCCGCAGGCCCAGGGCAACTTCATCTGGATCCCCGAGGGGGAGCGGGGCATCGACACGGCAGCGCTCGCTGCAGCGTTCTCGGAGAGCGGGACGCTGGTGCGCCCGTTCCCCGGCGAAGGTGTGCGCATCTCGGTCGGAGAGCGCGAGAGCGTCGACGAGGTGCTGCGTATCGTGGGGGCGTTCCTGGGCGAGTGAGCGCATATCCCGGCATCGCGATGACCCCCGATTACACTGGGTCGAGATGACCGAGCAGTTCATACCCCCCGCACCGCAGGCCGACGGCGACCCCGAGCCCGTCCGGTTCCTCGACGACGCCGGCGCGTACGCTCCCTCCGCGACGGCGGCGGAGTTCGCCCAGGAGTTGGACGCGGCGACCGAGGACGATCTGCGGCAGTGGTATCGCGACATGGTGATGACGCGGGCGTTCGACACCGAGTGCACGCACTTGCAGCGGCAGGGTCAGCTCGCGCTGTGGGTGCCGAGCGTGGGGCAGGAGGGCTGCCAGGTCGGCCTCGCCCGCGCCGCCGAACCTCAGGACCACATCTTCCCCGCGTACCGCGAGCACCTCGTCGCTCACGTCCGTGGAGTGAACCTGCTGGACGTCGCGGCGCAGTTCCGCGGTCTGACGCACGGCGGGTGGGACGTCACCGATCCCGCGCACGGCAACTTCCACCTCTACACGCTCGTGCTCGGGGCGCAGACGCAGCACGCGACCGGGTACGCGCTCAGCCAGGTGCTCGATGCGAAGCGTCGCGCGGGAAGCACATCACTCGATGCCGGTGAGCCCGCCATCGAGACAGGTGATGCGACCATGGTGTTCTACGGCGACGGAACGACGAGCCAGGGCGACGCTAACGAGTCGCTGATCTTCGCCGCCAGCTACCAGACCCCCGAGGTCTTCGTCGTGCAGAACAACCGCTGGGCGATCTCGGTTCCCGTGACCAGGCAGTCGCGCACCCCCCTGTACCGGCGTGCGCTCGGCTTCGGCATGCGCAGCGTGCAGATCGACGGCAACGACCCGCTCGCCGCGTTCGCGGTGGGGCGACGCTTCCTCCGCGAGGCCCGCACCGGCGGTGGGCCGGGCTACATCGAGGCGCTCACGTACCGGATCGGTGCGCACACCACGAGCGACGACCCGACGCGGTACCGCGAGGCGGGCGAGCTCGAGGAGTGGCAGCTGCGTGACCCGATCGCGCGATTCGAGGGCTACCTGCGTTCGCTCGGCGTCGAGGACGCCTTCTTCGAGGAGACCCGTGCGTGGGCGACCGCCGAGGCGCGGACGATCCGCGACGGGATCCTCACGCTTCCCGAGCCCGAGGCCGACTCGATGTTCGCCCACGTCTACTCCGAGCCCCACCCGCGCATCGAGGAGCAGCGCGAGTGGCTCGCCCGCTACGAGTCGTCGTTCGCCGAGACGGATGGAGAGCGCGCATGAGCGTGATCGCCGAGACCGAGGCGCCAGCGGGCGTCACGACCCTGACCGAGCGCACCACACTGCCGCTCGCGCGCGCCATCAACGAGGGCTTGCGTGCGGCGATGGCCGACGACGACCGCGTCATCCTCATGGGGGAGGACATCGGCCCGCTCGGAGGCGTCTTCCGGGTGACCGATAAGCTCCAGGCCGATTTCGGATCGGCTCGAGTGCTCGACACCCCGCTCGCCGAGGCCGGCATTGTCGGAAGCGCCATCGGCCTCGCGATGAACGGGTACCGCCCCGTGCTCGAGATCCAGTTCGACGGCTTCATCTTCCCGGCTTTCAACCAGATCGTGACGCAGCTCGCGAAGATCACGAGCCGTCACGACGGCACCCTCTCGATGCCGATCGTGATCCGCGTGCCATACGGCGGGCACATCGGCGCCGTCGAGCACCATCAGGAGAGCCCCGAGGCGTACTTCGCGCACACGCCGGGTCTGCGGGTCGTCGCACCCTCGACGCCGAACGACGCCTACTGGATGATCCAGCAGGCGATCGCCTCGCCCGATCCGGTGCTGTTCTTCGAGCCGAAGGCGAAGTACTGGCAGAAGGGCGAGGTGGATCCCTCTGCCCCGTCCGCGCCCCTGCACGCGACCCGTGTCGCGCGCGAGGGCACCGACGTCACCGTCGTCGGCCACGGCGCCATGGTGACGACGCTGCTCCAGGCGGCGGAGGTCGCGCAGTCGGAGGGGGTGAGCCTCGAGGTCGTCGACCTGCGGAGCGTCTCGCCGATCGACTACGAGCCGTTACTCGCGTCCGTCCGGAAGACGGGGCGTGTGGTCGTGGCGCAGGAGGCGCAGGGCGGTGCGAGCGTCGGCGGTGAGATCGCGGCGCACATCGGTGAGCACGCGTTCTACTCGCTGCAGGCACCGGTGCTCCGCGTCTCCGGGTACGACGTGCCCTTCCCGCCGGCAAAGCTCGAGGGCGTCTATCTGCCCGACGCTGATCGTGTGCTCGAGGCCGTCGACCGCACCATGCACTACTGAGACAGAATCCAGCACCGAGGAGCATCGATGACCGACATGACGTTCCCCCTTCCCGACGTCGGGGAGGGGCTCACCGAAGCGGAGATCGTCACGTGGCACGTCGCCCCGGGTGACGCCGTCGAGCTCAACCAGGTGATCTGCGAGATCGAGACCGCGAAGTCGCTCGTGGAGCTCCCCTCGCCCTTCACGGGGACCGTGACCGAACTCATCGCCGCCGTGGGCGAGACGGTGCCGGTGGGGGAGCCGATCCTGCGCGTGCGCACCGGTGAAGACGGCGAACCCGACGTGCGCGACGGTGCCGGGGCGGTCGGCGAGGTCGGAGACGATGCCGCGGCCGCCGCGGGCGACGCCGAGACCCGCGAGGCCGTCGCCGACGCCACCGCGAGCGTCACCCGCGAATCCGAGGACGAGGGCGGAGCCGTGCTCGTCGGTTACGGCACAGCCGGATCGGTCAAGAGCCGCCGCCGTCGCGGAGGCGAGCCGCTGCTCACGGGATCGCCGATCCATCAGGCGCCGATCCCGGTCGCCGAGGCCACCCCGATCATTGCGAAGCCGCCGATCCGCAAGCTCGCGAAGGATCTCGGCGTCGACCTCAGTGCGGTGAACGGCTCGGGTATCGCCGGGGAGATCCTGCGCGACGACGTCGTGCGCGGTGCGACGCAGGCGAGCCTCTTCCGCAACATCTCGACGCCCGAGGCGTCGCCTGCGCGTGAAGAGCGCGTGCCGCTCAAGGGCATGCGCAAGCAGATCGCGAAGGCGATGGTCGAGAGCGCGTTCGAAGCACCGCACGTGAGCGTCTTCACGGACGTCGATGCCACCCGCACCATGGAGTTCGTCAAGCGGCTGAAGAGCTCGCCCGACTTCGCGGGCGTCAAGGTTTCGCCGCTCCTCATCTTCGCGAAGGCGATGCTGTGGGCCGTGCGCCGCAGTCCCGAGGTGAACTCGACGTTCACCGAGACCGAGATCATCCGCCACCACTTCGTGAACCTCGGCATCGCGGCGGCGACCCCCCGCGGCCTCGTCGTGCCGAACATCAAGGACGCGCAGGATCTCAGCCTGCTCGACCTCGCCCGCGCGATCGAGCAGCTCACGATCACCGCCCGCGATGGACGCACCCAGCCCGCCGAGATGCAGCACGGCACGATCACGATCACGAACATCGGAGTGTTCGGCATGGACTTCGGCACGCCGATCCTGAACCCCGGCGAGTGCGGCATCATGGCGATGGGCACGATCCGCGAGAAGCCGTGGGTCGTCGACGGCGAGGTGCGCCCCCGTATGGTGACGACGGTGGGCGGCTCGTTCGACCACCGCATCGTGGACGGGGACGTCGTGTCTCGCTTCGTCGCCGACGTCGCGTCGGTGCTCGAGGAGCCCGCGCTGCTGCTCGACTAGAGGCGTGGAGAGCCTCCCGAAGGGCGGAAAATCCGGCTACGTGGGATTTGCGTAACTCCCGATTCGGCGCGCAGCGCTCGTGAGACGATCAGATCGCTCGGTTCATCGACGACCGGGCATCAGGGGTCTTGATCGGTGAACACCGGTCTCACGAATTGGGGTACGACGTGCGCGGCATTGTTCTCGCCGGTGGTTCCGGCACGCGCTTGTGGCCGATCACGCGCGGCATCTCGAAGCAGCTCATGCCCGTGTACGACAAGCCGATGGTGTTCTACCCGCTGAGCACGCTCATGGCCGCGGGGATCCGCGAGGTGCTCGTCATCACGACCCCCGAGTACCACGCCCAGTTCCGGGCACTGCTCGGCGACGGGTCGGCGTGGGGCATGCGGCTGGAGTACGCCGTGCAGCCGTCACCCGAGGGCCTGGCGCAGGCCTTCGTCATCGGGGAGGACTTCTTGGACGGGGACGACGCTGCGCTCGTGCTCGGCGACAACCTCTTCCACGGCAGCGGCCTGGGTACGGCTCTGCAGGAGCACGCCGACATCGACGGGGCGCGGATCTTCGCCTATCACGTGGCGAACCCCCGCGCGTACGGCGTCGTCGAGTTCGACGAGGCCGGCCGGGCGCTCTCGATCGAGGAGAAGCCGGAGCGTCCGAAGAGCAACTACGCCGTGCCAGGACTGTACTTCTACGACAACGACGTCGTCGAGATCGCGAAGGGCATCACGCCGAGCGAACGGGGGGAACTCGAGATCTCCGCCGTGAACGAGCACTATCTGCGGGCAGGGAAGCTGCAGGTGCAGGTGCTCGACCGCGGCACGGCGTGGCTCGACACCGGCACCTTCGAGTCGATGATGCAGGCCGCGGATTACGTGCGCGTCATCGAGGAGCGGCAGGGCCTGAAGATCGGGTGCGTCGAGGAGCTCGCGTGGCGCAACGGATGGATCGACGACGCCCAGCTCGCCGATCTGGCCGCTCCGCTCGTGAAGAGCGGATACGGCAACTACCTCCTCCGGCTTCTGAGGGACGCCCGATGAGTGGGCAGCGGTTCCTCGTGACGGGCGGGGCAGGGTTCATCGGCTCCAACTTCGTGCACTACCTCATGGAGCACACTGATGCCACGGTGACGGTTCTCGACAAGTTCACCTACGCGGGCAACGCGGCATCGTTGGACGGTCTCCCGGCGCATCGCGTGCGCGTCGTGCGGGGAGACATCTGCGACACGGAACTCGTCGATGAGCTGGTCAGCGGAGCTGATGTCGTCGTGCACTACGCCGCAGAATCGCACAACGACAACTCGTTGCGCGATCCGCAGCCGTTCGTGGAGACCAACCTCGGCGGGACATTCGCGCTGCTCGAGGCCGTACGCCGGCACGATCGGCGCTACCACCACATCTCGACCGACGAGGTCTACGGCGACCTCGAACTCGACGACCCTGCTCGGTTCACCGAGCGGACGCCCTACCGCCCGTCGTCGCCGTACTCCTCGACGAAGGCGGGGAGCGATCTGCTCGTGCGGGCGTGGGTCCGCTCCTTCGGCGTCAGGGCCACCATCTCGAACTGCTCGAACAACTACGGGCCCAGGCAGCACGTCGAGAAATTCATTCCCCGGCAGATCACGAATGTGCTCTGCGGCGAGCGGCCCCGGCTCTACGGCGACGGACGCAATGTGCGGGACTGGATCCACGCCGACGATCACTCGTCGGCGGTGCTGCGCATCATCGAGGCAGGGAGGATCGGCGAGACCTATCTCATCGGGGCGGACGGTGAACGGGACAACCGATCGGTGCTCGAGCTGATCCTCACGACGATGGGGGAGCGGATCGACGCCTACGACCGGGTCCCCGACCGGGCGGGGCACGACCTCCGCTACGCGATCGACGGGACGAAGCTCAAGGAGGAGCTCGGGTGGCGGCCGGTGATGAGCGACTTCGAGCGAGGGATCCGCGCGACCGTCGACTGGTATCGCGACCACGAGAACTGGTGGCGGCCCCAGAAGGCGACGACCGAGGCGCAGTATCGGGAGCGGGAGCTGCAGCGATGAACGCCGGTCAGACACCTCGGAAGCTCGCGCTCCGCGAGACCGCCATCCCCGGGCTGCGGATCGTGGACCTCCCCGTGCACGGCGACAATCGCGGCTGGTTCAAGGAGAACTGGCAGCGGGAGAAGATGGTGGCGCTCGGCCTGCCCGACTTCGGGCCCGTGCAGAACAACATCTCCTTCAATGCGATGCGCGGAACCACCCGTGGCATCCACGCCGAACCGTGGGACAAGTACGTGTCGGTCGCGGCGGGGCGGATCTTCGGGGCATGGGTAGACCTGCGGGAGGGGGACTCGTTCGGTACGGTCGTGACCGCAGAGCTCGACCCGTCGACCGCAGTCTTCGTGCCGCGGGGGGTCGGCAACGCCTACCAGACGCTGGAGGACGGCACCGCGTACGTCTATCTCGTGAACGAGCACTGGAGCGCGGAGGCGCAGGCGGCGTACACGTTCGTGAATCTTGCGGACGAGACCGCAGGGATCGCCTGGCCGATCCCACTGGAGCACACTGAGCGCTCCGTGCGCGACCTCGGGCACCCCCGACTCGGCGAGGTCACGCCGATGCGACCGAGGCGCACGCTCGTGCTCGGTGCCGACGGTCAACTCGGTCGCGCGCTGCAGAGCGAGATGCCCGACGCCGACTTCGCGGGGCGCTCCCGCATCGATCTGCGCGACCCGGCGACGCTCGACGCGGTGCGCTGGAGCGACTACGACACCGTGATCAACGCCGCCGCCTACACGGCGGTCGACGCGGCTGAAACCCCGGAGGGCCGCGCCGAGTGCTGGGCCGTGAACGTGACGGGTCTGGCCGAACTCGTCGCGCTGACGGCCCGTCACCGCCTGACCCTCGTGCACGTCTCGAGCGACTACGTGTTCGACGGGATGAAGAGCGGACCGTACGCGGAGACCGACCCGGTCGCGCCGCTCGGGGTCTACGGGCAGACGAAGGCCGCCGGGGAATCGCTCGTCGGGCTGCTCGCCGACCACTACATCGTGCGCACGAGCTGGGTGGTCGGGGACGGCGACAACTTCGTCAGCACGATGGCGAAGCTCGCCGAGTGCGGAGTCGATCCCTCCGTCGTCGACGATCAGGTGGGCCGACTCACCTTCGCCGCGGACCTCGCCGCCGCGATCCGGTATCTCCTCGGTGCGCGTCCGGCCAGGGGGATCTATCAGGTCACCGGGTCAGGGGCGCCCAGCAGCTGGGCAGACATCGCCCGGAGCGTCTTCGCACTGCTCGGACACGACCCGGCGAGGGTCACCGGTGTCTCGACCGAGTACTACTTCGGTGGCAAGCAGGCCGCTCCCAGGCCGCGGAACAGCCTGCTGTCGCTCGACCGGATCAGCGCGACCGGGTTCGCGCCGCGCGACGCCGCGGACTCGCTGGCGGACTACCTCGAACCGCTCATCGCCGCACCGGCTGGCACCGGACAGGAAGGCTGAACCATCGTGGCTCCCACCGTACGCATACTCGGCACCCACGGCGTTCCCGCAGCCTACGGCGGTTTCGAGACGGCAGCCGAGAACATCGGATTCCATTTGCGCGACCAGGGATGGAACGTCGTGGTCTACTGCCAGCTGCCGGGGCGCGGACCCACTGAGATCGACGAGTGGCAGGGCGTGCAACGAGTGCTGATCCGAGAACCGCGCGACGGTTGGCGCGGCACGTCGGCGTTCGATCTGACATCGATCAGGCACGCCATGCGGGCGCATCGACCGGGAGATGTCTGGCTGACGTTCGGCTACAACACAGGGCTGTACGACATCGTGCCGAGGCTCCGCGGGATCCCGAACGTCATCAACATGGACGGCATGGAGTGGACCAGGCGGCGCTGGGGGGTGGTGAAGCAGGCGATCCTGCTCGCGAACGAGCGCATCGCCGGCTGCGTCGGCGACGTGCTCATCGCCGATCACCCCGTCATCGCGTCCTACCTCCGCCGCCATTTCGGCCGCCGTCGCGTGCAGACCATCACGTACGGAGCGCACGCGGTGCACGAGGCGGGGACGGGCCCGGTGGAGGAGCTGGGGCTCACGCCGGGGGAGTACGGCATCGTGGTGTGCCGGCCGATCCCCGAGAACTCGGTGCTCGAGATCGTGACGGCGTGGTCGCGGAAGCGGCGGGGGATGCCCCTCGTCGTGGTCGGCCCGTTCGGCGACGAAGATCCCTACCATGTCGCGGTGAAGGCCGCCGCGTCCGACGAGGTGCGGTTCCCCGGAGCCGTCTTCGAACCGGAGCGCACCCGCTCCCTGCGGTTCCACGCCGCCGCGTACCTGCACGGGCACACCGTCGGGGGCACGAACCCGTCACTCGTCGAGGCGATGGCCGCGGGCAACCCGGTGATCGCGCACGGCAACGCCTACAACCGCTGGGTGGCGGGCCCCGAGAACGCCTACTTCACCGACGCCGACGATCTCTCGACACTCCTCGACGAGCTGCTCCCGGACGCGGAGTTGCGCCGGACGATGGGCGAGGCGAGCCGCGCCAGGCACCTCGAGGAGTTCACCTGGGAGAGCATCGGCGACCAGTACGAACGGGCGCTCCACGCCGCCATCGGCAGGCACCCGGCATACGCGCGACACGCGAAGGAGGCGATCTCATGATCGATGTGGCAGTAGTGGGGCTCGGGAAGATGGGGCTCTCCCACCTGGCGATGGTGCGCGCGCACCCCGAGGTCAATCTCGTCGGAGTCTGTGACGCCACCGGCTATCTGCTCGACCTCCTTGCGAAGTACACAGGCGTCGCGACCTACAAGGATCTCACCCGGATGCTGGATGAGGCGAAGCCCCAGGCGATCATCGTCGCGACCCCGACGCACCTCCACGCCGGCATGATCCGTGCAGCCCTCGAGCGGGGGATCGACGTGTTCTGCGAGAAGCCGCTCGTCATCGATCCCGCTGAGAGCGCCGAGATCGCTGCGCTCGCCGCATCGCGCCGCATAGTCACGCAGGTGGGGTACCACAACAGGTTCGTCGGCGCGTTCCGAGAGGTGAAGCGGCTGCTCGAGCTCGGCGCCATCGGCACCGTGAGCACCGCGCTCGCCGAGGCGTACGGGCCCGTCGTGCTGAAGCCAGCCGGCCGCACCTGGCGCAGTCAGCGCGCCACGGGCGGCGGGTGCCTCTACGACTATGCTGCGCACCCCCTCGATCTGCTCTCGTGGTACCTCGGGCAACCCGAGTCGGTGAGCGGCAGTCAGCTCACGAGCATCTTCTCGGCGCAGATCGACGATGCGGTCGCCAGTACTCTGCACTACTCGAAGGGCACCGCGCAGGTCGTCGCCAACTGGTCGGACGAGTCGCAGCGCAAGATGACGACGAAGATCTCCCTCTGGGGTCCGCACGGCCGCATCTTCGCCGACCGGCAGGAGGTGCAGGTCTATCTCAGGGAGACCGCGCCCATCCCCGAGGGGTACCGCGCCGGGTGGAACGTCAGGTACACCACGGATCTCACCGAGACACCGTGGTTCTACCTGAGGGGTGAGGAGTACAGCGCCCAGCTCGATCACTTCGTGCGGCGAGTGCGAGACCGGGAGGTGACCGGGATGAACGACTTCCCGTCGGCCGCCCTCACCGACCGGGTCATTTCGATGATCGGCGAGGACGCCGTCCGCGAGGACGCGCGCCTCGCGACGGACCGGGTGCCCGTTGCGGCGCCGGTACGGCGGGGACGATTCGCGTCGGCGTTCAGCGCGCTGCGCGGGGAGAGGTGAGGACAGGATCATGAGCGCTCTGACGACGCAGACGATGGATCGGTTGCTGTTCGGCGACAACCAGTTCTTCGGCGTGAACCACATGTCCGAGGAGAAGGCCCGTGCGCAGCAGATGCGATTCCAGGATCTGGACTCGATCATGCAGGTGATCGACGGTGCCTACGACGAGGGGGTGCGCACGTTCATGTGTACCACCCACGACCGGATCTCGGAGATCGCCGATCGCGTGCGGGCAGCGCCCGAGCGGTATGCGGGCCTCCAGTTCTTCCCGTGCATGCCATACGCCCACAAGTACGCGAACGCGGTGACGGAGGACGGCTTTCTCGGTGCCGTGCGGAAGTTCCTGCCGGACGACGGCCTGCTCGACAGCGTGATGCGCGGCACGTCCTCGTTCGCGAAGAAGGACATCGAGGGGGTCACCACGCTGCTCATCGATGCGGAGCTCAAGATGTTCTCCGGACTCTCGACACCGGTGATCTGGCTGCAGAACGTCGTCGTCGACCTGCTCTCGGGCCTCGGGTTCACCGAGGCTCTGCGCATCTTCGCCGACTACGTGCGCGATCGCTACGGGGCGGAACCGGGGTTCATCACGATGAACCTCCCGAGACTACTCGATGACCTCGACAGTGTTGGTGTGGAGAACCCGATCGTGTGCGCGAACATCAACAAGCTCGGGTTCCGCATGTCGGGAGGAGTTGACGGGTACCTCGACGCGATGCGCGTGCGTCCGTTCCGCGCCGTCGCCATGTCCGTATTCGCGAGCGGTGCGATCCCGCCGCGCGAAGCCATCGAGTGGGTCTGCGGGTTGCCGAATCTCGAATCGATCGTGTTCGGCGCCTCCAGCCGCGAGCACATCGCGTCCACGGTGCACCTCGTCGAGGAGTACTGGCCGCTGCTGTCGGCGAGGGAGTGATGCGCCCCCCGCCGGGCGATGGGCCGGCGACCGTGCTCATCGCGAACCCGTCTGCCGATCTCTACGGCTCGGACCGCATGGTGCTGGAAGCGGCCCACGCCCTGATCGGCAGTGGTTATCGCGTGGTGGTCACCTGTTCGGTCGAGGGGCCGCTGATCCGCGCAATGCGGGATGCGGGGGCCGAGGTGCGCGTCCTCGCGGTGCCGGTGATCCGGAAGAGCATGCTACGACCGCGCGGAATGCTCGGACTCATCCGACGCATCGTGGTCGACCTGCCGCGGATGCGCCGGCTCATCGCCGAAGTCCGGCCCAGGTTCGTGCTGGAGAACACGCTGACGATCCCGTTCTGGACGCTCGCGGCCCGTACCCGCCGGGTGCCGGTCATCGTCTACGTCCACGAGGCCGAGGCTTCGCTCCATCCCGGGGCGCGCGCGCTGCTCAGGGCACCCCTCCGATGGGCGAGCGGTGCGATCTACAACTCCGAGACGAGCCGGAAGGCGTCGCGCGCCCCCGCCCTCGAACGGATGCGGCGGGCCGCAACCGTGGTCAACGGCGTCGCTGCCCCGGCTGAGGCGCCGCCGCCGCGGCAGGACATCGTCGGACCCCTGCGCGTGGTGTACGTCGGGCGTCTCTCGCCGCGAAAGGGCGTCGACGTCGTCGTGGACGCGGCAGGACTGATGCGCGAGCGCGACCTCGACATCGCAGTCGACCTCGTCGGCGACGTCTTCCCCGGGTACGAATGGTACGAGGAGGAGCTTCGGCGTCGAGCCGAGGAGGTCGGGTGCGGTGACCGGGTCCGCTTCATCGGCTTCCGACCGAGCGTCTGGCCGGAGCTCGCCGCAGCCGACGTCGCCGTCGTGCCCTCACGTGCCGACGAGTCGTTCGGCAATGTGGTCGTCGAGGCGCTGCTCAGCGGCCGACCGGTCATCGTCGCCGACCACTCGGGGCTCCGCGAGGCATCGGCAGGGTTCTCCTCGGCGATCCGGATCCCCGTCGACGACGCTGCGGCGCTCGCGATCGCTCTCGAGAACGTGATCACGAGGTGGCAGACCATGCGGGTGGCAGCGCTTGCAGATGCGGAGCTCGCTCGGAAGCGCCATGATCCCTCGGCATTCCGGGCGCGGTTCGTCGAGGTCGCGGAGGGAATGGTCCCCGCGCGGCGGCCGGTCACTCTCCCGAACCGGTCGCAGCCAGCAACTGGGCGGTGAACTCTTCTGTCTCCAGGCGGACCCGTTTGAGCGTAGCCCGGTGGGGGCCTCGCCTCCGGTGGTGATCGTCGGGGATATCGAGCGGGTGGCTTGACGCGGCAGCCCCGAACCATCTGTGCTCGCGCTGGGGGCGGGGGAAGACGAGCATGCCGCGTTGCGCGTCCAAACTCTGGGCGTAGTCACTGATGGACGCGTCGAAGTCGGTAGCTCCGTTCCGCTCCGCCGCCACGATCCGTCCGAGGAGCACGGCCTCCGGCAGCGTGAAGACGCGCGAACGCAGTTCAGGATCGCGCTTGGCGAGCACCGCGCGTTCGGCGCGCGAAGCCACGATCACGAGATCCGACTGAATGGCCGCCTCGTCGACGAGAGCCGAGTGGTGCTGCTCCGCGAGAGACTTCGACCGGGGGTCGCGCACCTCCGACCGGGCGATCTCGCACATGCGAGCGCCGGTGCGAGCAGACACCCCCGCACTCGATACCGACCAGTCGGGGTGACCTGCGGTACCGAGGAACGTGTAGTGCATGAGCGGTGAACGGCAGACGTTGGCCGCGCACACGAAGAGAATCGAACCCGTCATTCGTGCCTCCTGTGTTGCGCTGCCCTGAGCCGTCGAAGCGTTCCGCGCAGCGTGCGCAGCGCGAGACGCGGGTGCTCGGCTGAGAGGCGGAAGAGGCGGAAACCCCGGTATCGGGGCACGGCCCGCCCGCCGAGTCGCGCGCCCCAGAGTCGGGCGGCGAGGTATTGCCGCCGGGAGGTCTGGAGGGGCTGGGCACCCGCGAGCTGCTCCGGATCGAGTGGACGCAGTCCGATCACCCCTGCGGCCTGCGCGGCGCGAATGATCGCGAGGCCCCGCTCGGTCCGCGCGATGAGCGCGCTCCGCCCCTCTCGCTCGCCGAACGTCGGATACCCCCGGTCGTCCGTTTCCCACGAGTCGGCGGCGGCGATGTCTGCCGACTCGCCGACCCCGTCCGGGCAGATCTTGCAGCGCCACTGCGTGGTCGGCCCCAGTGCGCGACCCCAGGAACTGTCGTAGTCGGTGCTCACCTCGCCGCCGGCCGACACAGCGGTGAAGCGTCCTGGCCAACCGCGGCCCCGGTACCAGAGGTCGGTGATGCCGTCGGGCTCCGGGCCGCCGAGATCGCGTACGAGCTGTTCCGTCGCGTGCTGGCTCGGGGTGCCGGCGCAGAAGAAGGAGAGGAGGATCGGCGCATCGCCGCCCGTCCCGGTCATGGCGCGCACGGCGGCAACCTCGCAGGGCTTGGCGGTGATGGCGTGCGCGGGATCGGACGTCGCGAGCTGCCCGACGGCGACAGGTGCGTAGCGCGATCCGGCTGAAGCGAGGGCCTCCTCCTTCGACATGATGCGAACGGGGACCGTGCGCACGGGTCGTGCAGTGTCTGGGGCGGCGGTCGAGACCTGCGTCGCGAGCCCCGACTCGAGCAGCCACCCCTGGATCGCGGTGAGCGCTCCTCCGCTGCTCGCCCGGTGCCGGATCTCGGGATCCACGGCCCACGCCTCCCACACGGCGAAGTACGATCCGAGCAGCGGGTGCCGCAAGCTTCTTGCGGGCCGCTGGGCGGCTACCTGCCGGCCGGGGCAGACGCGCGAGAAAGACTTGGCGGCGCCATCCGTCTCGTCGAGTGGGCCTGTGGGGGCGGGCCGCACGTAACCGGCGTCGTCGAGTTCCATGACGAGTCCGCGGTCGAGGGTCGTGCACACTCCGCAGCCCGAGCACGCGTCGGCGGCCAGCACCTTCGCCACCTGCTCTCGGACCGTTTTCACTGCGTCGTCTCCCCTGCGTCGGGAGCCCGTTCTCCCTCCCTGCCACCCTATCGCGTGCGGCGGGTCCTCCCGCACGATTCCGCGGGAGTGAGCCCCGTCCGGAGTACACTGACGCCATGTCGCGACTTCGATCCTGGTGGCCCGGCCTGTGGCGCAACATCGTGCTCAACACGGTCGTCAGCTCGTCGCTGGTGCCGGTTCCGCTCCGGTGGAGATTGCTGCGAGCCTACGGGGCCGACGTCGCCCCCTGCACCATCTCGCCAGGGGTGTGGATCGGAAGTCGGCGTCTCACCGTCGGAGCGGGGGCGTTCATCAATACGGGGTGCATGTTCTCGACGCACGCTCCGATCACGATCGGCCCGCGCGCGTACTTGGCGATGCGCGTCACGGTCAGCACATCGACGCACGAGGTGGGGCCGAGCGGGGCCCGTGCCGGGGCCCTCGTGACGGCCCCGGTGACGATCGGAGCGGGCTGCTGGATCGGCGCGAACGTGACGATCCTGCCCGGAGTCACGATCGGTGACGGGACCATCGTCGCGGCCGGTGCCGTGCTGACCCGCGACTGCGAACCCAATGCGCTGTACGGCGGCGTGCCGGCGGAGAAGAAACGGGATCTGCCGGTCGCGAGCGCCACTCCGGCACGAACATCACCACGCTCTGACTCACGGCGAGGTGCACGCGCGTAGGCGCGAGCAGCCTGACCGTCTTGAACGCGAACGGGCTTTGAGTTCTCCCGCATCCCGTACGAGCGATGAGCGAGCCGCAAACGGGCGATGTCCGCGCGGTCGTAGGGTGACTTGTTCGTTCAGCGGTGTGAGGTCGAGGCCCTTCTCCTTGGTCAGGGCTTGCAGCTTCTCCTCGCGGAGTTCGTACCCCACCGATCGGAGCCCGAGTCGCTTGCAGAGAGGGTAGGGCTGTTTCAGTCCCTCGATCATTGGCTCGGGTGATTCCAAGATGCCGGAGTACCGGTCGTCGGTGATCATTCCGGGAATGCCCCACAGATCGGCAGCAGCTTCCGCATCGTACTGCGTCGCAAGAGTCCGTGAGGGACCGCGCCGGAAACGATCGTTATCGGTGCGGAATCAACCAGGGGCATGATGGGTGCATAACACGCTCGATGACGCGATCCCCGGAGGTGACCTGTGAAAGTCATGCTGCTGACCGCGGGATCACGAGGTGACGTAGAACCGTTCATCGCTCTCGCCGCTGCGGTCACTGCTCGCGGAGATCAGGTGCAGGTTGCCGCGCCTGAGCACTCCGGCGTAGCCGCAGATGGGGTTGATCTCGTGAGCCTTGGCGTGGATTACTCTGCGGTGATTGAATCGCAAGGGGTTTCTCCGATTGCTGCGATGCGTTCGTACCGTACGACGGTGCAGCCTCTGATGCGGGGCGTCATCATGGGCGCAGTAGAGACCGCCCTCGCCTTTCGCCCAGACGTCATCGTGGCGCATCCGAGGATTCTCTCGGCGCCGTTGATAGCTGAGGCGCTCGACATCCCGTTTGTTCTCGCTGAACTCGTGCCCACAATGACACCCACGCGGGAGTTCCCTGCTGTCGGAACGGTGTCACGAAACCTCGGCCCCCTCAATTGGCTGACCTACCTCAGCGCCTCGGCCGCGTCGTCACTATTTCGTGGACCATTGAAGGAGGCGAGACGTGCGCTTGGACTCCGCAATGACCAGTTGGCGGGGTCACCCGCCGCAACTCTGATACCTGTCAGTCCGGAGCTGCTTCACCGCCCGCATGACTGGCCCCAGCGCGTGCACCTCACCGGACCTTGGTCAAGGCCGACCGCATCCACAGAACTCGATCCGGCGATCGCCGAGTTTATCGATGACGGGCCGTTCATCTACGCAGGGTTCGGCTCAATGGCTCAGGGTGACGCGGCAGCTCGTGGCCGCGCCCTGGTCACTGCCGCCCGCCGCCGCGGACAACGCCTGCTGATCGCCAAGGGACTTGGCGGCACCGCTCTCGCTCGGGAAGAGCAAGAGCCCACCGCAGCCCAGGCGCGAACCTGGACGGATAGTGAGCTGCGCACCAGGTACGGGATCGACACAGATCAGCTCGACGCCGACCCGGACCGGGTACGCGAGCACCTGGCCCGCATGGAGGCCGAACGCAGCGAACAGCTCGCAGCTCAGGAGCGCCAGCGGGAAGCTGCGGAACGTGAAGAGGCGGCCCGCCTGATGACCGAGAGCGAACGACTCGACGTTGAATCCGGTCGCGCGGCGGCCGCGACGACCCACGGGCCCGACCCCGAGGATCGCGCACAGGCGACCGCTGAGGCGGAGCGATTGAGTCACCGTCCCGAGGCGACTCGGGACGACAGCGGACTCGCTTACGACTCGGCGGAGCGCCGCATCCCGTCCGCCTCGGAACTCGAACGCCAGGGCCACAATGAGCGGCACATCGAGACGAGGATGCGCGCCGACGTCGCTCAGGGACACCCTGCCACTGACGCCGTGAAGCAGCAGAAAGCCACGAAGGCACGCAAGGGCAGGCTAACGCAGAACTCGAGCCGACAGGCACATTTCAACCGAACAAAATTTCATGTGTGGTCGCAGCTATCGTTCCACGACAAGGTCGGCGAGTCCGCAAATTCAGCAGCGCCAGTTCATGATGTGACACGAAACGTAGGGGACGTGCCCCATCTTTCCCCGACGCGTTTCTGCGTCTGTCGTTATGCCTCCAGCCATGAGGGGTCATCGAGGAGATCCCGAAGCTCAGTGACCAGTCGTGCGGTATGAAACCCGTCCGCCGCAGCGTGATGCACTTGGATGGCCAGGGGGAGGAGCGTGCGATCGTCGCGTTCAACGTATCGACCGAGGGTGAAGATCGGAGCGAGATGGTTCGCTTTCGGGTCGACGTTGATGGTGAAGCCGGTGAAGTTGGTCCATGGCAAGCTCGACACGTCGAATGCGTTGCGTGGCGGCGGCCCCTGCGGAAACAGGTCAGTGGCAGACGCGTACTTTGCGATGACGTGCGTAGCGGCGTCGTGGAAGGTGGGGAAGTCTGAGTCGTAGGGGACCCAGACACTGGCGAACGTCTCCCGTGAAGCATCGAACACCGTGAACGAGGGATGCACTGTCGACCAGACGGCCGGACGGTGGGAATCGGTGAGTGCCATCTTGAACTCGTCGTGCCGGTTGACCACGTGGGCAATGGCCCATATCTGGGCGACGTATGTTCGCCGCCCGGATGAGCGCACGGCGTCGACGAAGTTCGTCACATCGAGTTCGACGGTTATCGCGTAGGTGCATGGTACAACGTTGAGGTAGTGCTCGAAGTGTTGACGGCGGGGCCATGCGGTGAGGTCGATGTCGATGAGGTCCGTTTTGTCCACGACGCTAGTCCTTCTGTTTTGGTGACCATTGCTCATGATGTCCTCGCCACTGTTCGGTCGCAACCCCGGAAAGTACTGCAGTAACAACTTCTTCGGCGAGCCCGTCGTGGAGCGGGAGATGGCCGAAGAGTGCGCGATAGTACGCGGGTGCGCCGAGGAGGTCGAGGACAAGTTCGATGTCGGCATCTGGCCGGATTTCCCCACGGTCGATGCCACGTCGCAGGGCACGTGCGGAAGTCTCTCGCCGAGGATGGAAGAGCTTCGTGAAGAACTCCTCACGAAGAGCGGGATCGTTATCGAGATCCGCGACCAGTGCCGGGAGTACTTTGCCGAGATTGCCGTCGTTGAAGCCTTGCGACAAGGTGTTGATGCCCTGGATGAGGTCGCAGTGAGTGCAACCGGTGTCGGGCGTCGGCGCTGATCCCAAACGAGACAGCAGAGCGTCGACGACGAGGTGTTGTTTGGAACGCCACCGTCTCCGTAGAGCCGGTTTGTTCGTGCCGGCCTGCGTCGCAACTGCTTCCAATGTGAGTTGTGAATACCCGCTCTGCTCGAGGACCGCTAATGCGGCGGACCGGATCGCGAGGTCGATGCGAGGGTCGCGGGGGCGCCCCCTTCCCTGCTCGCCAATTTCACTATCCATGTTTCGACCCTAGTATATTTATATTGTTTCGCCACGGAACATAAATAGGAGTGCACGATGTCTACACGAACCCCCCGGGGTCGCTCACCTTTCGGAAACGAGTCCGCTCAATCGCCGGGAGTGTTTGGCCGGGAGTATCGAGCCCTGACGATTGGGATTCTGCTTTCGGTGGCAGTGGTCGCTTTCGAGTCTCTCGGTGTGGCGACGATTCTTCCGGTTGTCGCGAGAGAACTCGACGGGATGGGCGCGTTCGGTTGGGGGCTCGCCGCACTCATGTTGGCGAATGTTCTGGGAACGGTAGTTGCGGGGCGCTCCGCCGATCGTCGTGGACCTGTTCCGGCGATGTGGGCCGGGGTAACAGCGTTTGTTCTGGGCTGCGCGGTCAGCGGGTTAGCTGGTTCATGGCCGCTATTCATTGCGGGTCGAGTGCTGCAGGGAGGGGGAGTGGGCGCGCTCATGGTGCTCGCATACACCGTGATTGGCTTGTCCTACCCCGAAAAGCTACGTTCACGGATGTACGCACTGCTCTCCTCCGCCTGGACGATTCCCGCGCTTATCGGACCTTCTGTGGCGGGGATACTTTCCGATGCTGTCGGATGGCGATGGGTCTTCGGGATGGTCATCCCCCTCACCGCAATCGCCAGCCTCCTCACGGCGCCGGGACTTCAGCGAGTCACTTGTTCTCCGGTGAGAGAGGTCTCAGAAACACACACCGTCAAACCTCAAAGGTGGTGGAGAGGCCACGTGGTGAGCGCTATTCAGCTCGCCGCCGGAAGCGCGCTCCTCCTACAGGCCTTGCTCTTCGAGCGACCCCTGCTCATGCTTATCGGCATCGGAGTCGGAGTCGCTCTCGCGGTGCCAGCGCTGCGGAGAGTGACCCCTTCTGGCACTCTGACTGCACGATCGGGCTTGGGAGCTGGTGTCGTTATTCGCGCTCTCCTCTGTGGCGCATACTTTGGTGCGGAAGCTTTTCTCCCTCTGGGGCTTCAAGAGGTGCGAGGACTGAACGCCACGGTTGCCGGCCTCGGGCTTTCTGTCGGCGCGCTGACCTGGGTGGCTGGTTCACTGATTCAAGCTCGGTGGGACGCATCGCAGGCCAGCCGGCCTCGGAGTGTCGTCATCGGATCTCTCGTCCTTCTCCTCGGAACCACGGGGATCGCCGCCGCCATGAGTTCAACCGTGCCCTGGTGGTTCGCAATCGTGGGCTGGGCGATCGGCGGTCTGGGGATGGGCATCGCATTCAATGCGTCAACCACCGAAACGCTTTCACTCGCTGCACCCAAAGAGCAGGGGCAGGTCAGTAGCGCACTACAGCTCGCACAGACCCTGGCTACAGCGCTCATCGCCGGCCTGGGGGGCGCCGCGATTGCTCATGTCGCTTCGGAGCTCTTGCACGTCGCTCTGCTCGCTGTTCTCAGCGTCACGGGAATGCTCGCCTTCTTCAGCGCCTTGCTCGCGCGACGCGTCACCGACTGACATGGACATTGCGCGGCCTCTCGAAAACCCACCCGCTGTCAACGGTCCTTGCGATCTACAGCAGGGCGATCATTGTCCACACCGGCGGCCGACCTGGCTGAGTGGCCTCGCGAACGACCTTGAAGCCGAACCGCTCATAGAGCCTGACGTTTCGGTGATCAGACGTTTCGAGTGAGACGATTGAACCCCCTGCTGCGCGAACCGCTTCGAGGCCGAAGTCCAAGAGCGCAGAGGCTCGGCCTTTGCCCTGGTGTTCCGGGCTGACTCCGAGCGTTTCCAGGCTCCATGCATTCGGGGGAGATTTCGATGACGCGACCCGGTCGATTCGATCTCCGTGAAGATCAACGATCCGTTCTACGGTCTTAGAATCAGGCTCAGGTGCCGAGGGTGGAATCAGGGCAATGACTCCGTCGCGTGTGCTGGTCACCCCGACGATGCCGTGCTGATGGGCATAGTCGAGATACAGCTTTTGAAGCTCGAGGAGACGTGAACGGTAGTCGGTGTCTGGGATGACGTATCTCGTCCACGCGTAGTCCTCGAACGCAGCCGCGAGCGTTCGTGCGGCAGTATCGATATCGGACGTGTCTGCACGCACAATCTGAGTGGTCATTCTGTCTGCTCTCCTGGGGTGTGGGGGTGCTTGCTCGTGCCGGTACTCACGATGGCCTGCAAGGTGGTGAGGTGTTGCGCGAAGGCTTGTCGTCCCGCGGGGGTGATCGCGACCCAGGTTTTGGTGCGTCGCCCTGAGGGCTCCTTGCGCACAGACACGAGGCTGGCTGACTCAAGAGCAGTCAGGGCTTGCGAGAGAGCGGAATCTGACACCTCGAGCAGGTCGGCGAGGAATCGAAAGTCCACGTCCTCAAGGTTCGCGAGCGCTGCGAGGAGTGAGAACCTCACGGGGGAGTGGATGAGCGTATCGATTTCCTTACGGGGGTGGTTCATCGACGTGAGCTCACGAATAGGCATGCAAGCATCGGAGTGATCGCGACAACACCGGCCAACACCCACCACCATGGCGACGACATGTTGAGAAGCTGGAGGGCGGGATCGAACATCAGTGTGTACAGAGCGAACCACGTAGCCACCGCAATTCCCATATTGCGCAGTCCATACCGAGGGAGCGTCTGTCGGTAGAGGCAAGCGATCATCCAGATCGAAATCGTCGCCACCATCAGAGGTGCGAACGCCTGCCAGTACGGCACCTCGGCGACATCGATCGCCAGAGTAAAGGCGAATGCGTATGCAGCCTGGAGAACGATGAACACTCGAAACCATCTGGTAGCTCGACGGGCCTTTCGTGCGGCCTGGGTGCTGGAGAGCACCATCGTCTCCGCGTCTTCAAGAGGAATAGAGTTCGTGGTCATGAAATAACTTTAGCACTCATAAAGCGAACCACGTCAACCGAAATATTCTCGGCATAAGAACTTCGTTTTCAGCGGTGCTCTCGCAACAAGCCGAGGGCCCCGGGTTGGAAAACTGAAGCCGACTCTCGCGCCTCCAGGTGACTCGGAAGGCGGTGCCGAGTTTCCGCCCGAAGAGGGCCGGGGTTTGTGGGCCTACTGAGGTAAGGGTATCCTCATCAAGGTTCATCGGATGTTTGGGTTGGGAGTAGCTGTGCGAGGAAACGGATCGGCACGAGCGGGGGTGTGGGGAGTGACTGCACTGCTGCTCCTCACCGTGAGTGGATGCGGAGCCTCGGAACCGGTCGAAGCTGCTACCGACCAGTCTGGCGGCGAAGGCACAACGGCGTATCCGCTCACGATCGAGAACTGCGGACGAGACATCGTGTTCGAGCAGGCGCCGCAGCGCACGGCCTCACTCGATCAGAATTCGACGGAGATCCTCCTCTCTCTGGGACTCGAGGATCGACTTGTGGGCACAGCGTCCTGGACCGACCCGGTGCTCCCCACTCTCGAGGCTGCGAACGCCGATGTCCCGCGACTGGCTGATGATGCACCGACCTACGAGGTGCTCCTCGGTGCCGATCCCGATTTCGTCACTGCTTCGTTCGGCCGCCATTTCGCCGAGGAAGGAGGGGTCGCATCACGCGATCGGCTCGATGAGACGGGGATCGCGACGTACCTCTCACCGACCGACTGTGAGAACGATCGCAGTATCAATGGGGGTGGAACCCGGACGAAAGCGTTGACGGTCGATGCGCTCATGCAGGAAATTCGTGACCTCGCTGCGATCTATGACGTCCCCCAACGAGGAGAGGCACTCGTGGACGAACTCGAGGGTCGCGCCGACGCGGCGATTGAGGGGACTGCGCTCGACGGAAAGAGCGTGGCGTTCTGGTTCGCTGATACCCGGACGCCCTACGTCGCCGGCGGTCTCGGGTCGGCTCAGATCCTCGCCGACCTCACCGGTATGGAGAATGTCTACGCAGACCTCAACGATGACTGGCCCGCGACCACCTGGGAGGCGGTAGTCGATCGGGACCCGGACATCATCGTGCTCGGTGACCTGCAGCGGGACCGCTTCCCCGGCGACCGACTGGAGGACAAGCAGCAGTTCCTCGAAGGCGATGCGCTCACGCGCACGCTCCGTGCCGTCGATGACGGGTGTTTCATCGCACTGCACGGCGCCGAGATGAATCCCTCGATCCGCTACGTCGAGGGACTCGAGAAGATTCGCGATTGGTCTGAAGGATCGCGCGCCTGTGCTGCGGATGCGGACTGACACCCGCACCGGGCGTGCGGGTGCGCCGCGCATCGCATGGGTGATCGGTCTGTGGGGTGCGGGGATCGCGGTCTTCCTGTTCTCCGTCGCGGGGGCGGTCACCTTGGGTCCCGCCGATGTGTCACTGGTCAACGTGCGCGACGTGGTGACGAACCATCTGGGTTTGACCGAGATCGCCGTGCGGGTGTCCGAGGATGCCATCGTCTGGCAGGAGCGTCTCCCGCGCGCGCTCGTCGCCGCGTCGTGCGGGATCGGTCTCGGCCTCTGCGGCGCGATCCTGCAGTCCCTGCTGCGCAATCCGCTCGCGGACCCCTTCATTCTCGGCGTTTCATCCGGTGCGTCGACCGGGGCGGTCGCGGTGGGTGTTCTCGGTCTCGGTGGGAGTGCGTTGGGCCTCTCCGGTGGCGCCTTCATTGGTGCTCTCGGCGCATTCGGTCTGGTGCTTCTCTTGGCGAAGTACACCAGTGCGGGATCGAGCAGCGTTGTGCTCGCAGGTGTTGCAAGCACTCAACTGTTCTCAGCTCTGACTTCGCTCGTCATCTTTGCCTTTGCAGATTCCGATGCGACGCGCGGCGTGATGTTCTGGATGCTGGGATCGCTCGAGGGAATGCGGTGGAGCGACGTCGCGCTGACGGGGGCCGCGGCAGCGGTCGCAACGGTGGTCGCCCTCCTGTACATCCGGTCGCTCGACGCTTTCGCGTTCGGTGAGGACGTGGCGTCCTCGCTCGGGATTCATGTCACCCGCACCCGGTTGATCCTGCTCGTGATGACTGCGCTCCTGACCGCCACTCTCGTGAGCGTGACCGGAGCCATCGGGTTTGTCGGGCTCGTGCTCCCACATGCGGCGCGACTCATCTTCGGACAACGGCACTCGCGGGTGCTTCCGGCCACTATCGTGCTCGGAGCGATATTCATGGTGTGGGTGGACGCAGGTTCCCGTGTCGCGTTCGCGCCCACACCGTTGCCGGTCGGTGTGGGTACGGCCCTCGTCGGCGTGCCGGTGTTCGTGCTGCTGCTCGTGAGGAAGGGGCGTGCCCATGTCACTTGAAGCCCGCCGCGTCTCGTGGAGACGAGGCGGAACGCTCGTGGTCGACGGTGTCTCGCTCCGGCCGAACGCGGGAGAGACGATCGGGCTGTTGGGCCCGAACGGGTCGGGAAAATCTTCGCTGCTGCGCCTGATGCAGGGAGTTGCTCGACCGGACGATGGGGCGGTCCTGCTGGATGGGATTGAACTCGCCAGTTGGGGGCGGCGCGCAGTGGCGCAACGCGTGGCTACGGTCACGCAGCACGCGGAGACCGACACCGACATCACAGTTCGTGACGTGGTTCGACTCGGTCGGACGCCGCATCGGTCACCCTGGGGAGCGGCCTCAGAGCGCGACGAACGCGCAGTGGACCGAGCGCTTGAACGTGTCGAGCTCGAGGACCGAGCAGACCGATTCTGGCGATCTCTGTCGGGCGGGGAGCGCCAGCGTGCGCATATCGCTCGGGCTCTCGCTCAAGAACCGCGCGAGTTGCTGCTCGACGAACCGACGAATCACCTCGATATTCGGCACCAACTCGACCTCATGCGATTGATCAGCGAACTCGAGGTCACGACCGTGATCGCGATCCATGACTTGAATCTCGCGGCAATGTACTGCGACACGGTGATGGTGCTGGACCGGGGAAGAGCTGTCGCGGCTGGTACGCCGGCCAAGGTGCTGACTCCCGGCCTGATTCAAGAGATCTATGGTGTCGCAGCTGAGGTCTCATCGCTTGCTGATGGACAACCGCATATTCGCTTCCTTGCGTGAAGTCTGCCGTCCGACCCTCACGGCGCAGTCGCGCCATCTCCGCGGTTGCACCGTTTTCAGTGGTGCACTCGCAGCGTCATCATCCCTGCCGCACGTGCAGCAGCCATACCAATGTCGCTGTCTTCGACGACGAGACAGTCGTGCGGTTCGATGCCGAGATGGGTTGCTGCCCGAAGAAAAAGATCGGGGGCCGGCTTGGGGTGCGCCACCTCATCCGCGGCAATCGACGGAACGCCAAGCAATTCGGGCAGGGCGATCTCAATCGTTCGATCCACCCGCTCTCGTCGACTGTTGCTCGCGATCGCCACTGGTGCCCCTGCCGTTCTCAACTGGCACGCGAGCGCATATGTGCGCGCCAGGGGACGCAGTGCCTTTCGGAAGCATGCCTCTAAGCGGCCCCAATACATCGAGTGGATCTGTTCGGCGGAGATCCCGGTGCGATGCTCCATCATCCGCACTCTCGCGTCCACAGTCGCACCTACGGGTCCTGCCGTCGGGAGCGCGGTGCCCAGTTCGCGGGCGAGTTCATCCCAGGTGCGCGCGCAGTGCGGTTCTGAATCGACGAGCGTTCCATCGAGATCGAAGATGACGGCGACCTGACGGGGCAGTAAGTCAGCGTTCATGAGGCGATGAGGCGAAGTCTGCAAACTGCGGCCGGGTCCCATATCTCTCCAGTGTTTCGCGCTGGAGGGTGATGCCCAGGCCGGGAGCTGTCGGGACGTCAAGAAGTCCGTCGGGTGTGAGCTCCCATCCGTGTTCGGTGAGCGCGTCGACGTACGCGGAACCGGTCTTGTACTCGACGAAATCGGTCATGGCCAGTGCTGAAGCGAGATGCAGGTCGGCCGCGAGTCCTACCGCGGTGTTCCATCCGTGCGGGATGAGTTTCATTCCTCGGTCCTCAGCGGACCAACCGATGCGCCGTGATTCGCTCAGGCCACCACCTTTCGTGGTGTCCGGTTGCACAATGTCAAAGGCTCGATGCGCGAGGAATGGCGCGAATGACTGTCGACGGGTCAGTACTTCGCCTCCGCTGATCGGCACTGTCGAATGTGCGCGGAGCTCGGCGAATCCCTCGAGGTCGTCGGGAGGGAGGGGTTCTTCGAACCAGGCCACTCCGTAGTCGTCGAGCATGCGCGATGTTCGCTTGGCCCAGTTCACGGTGCCGGGGAAGAATGCCTCCGAACCGCCGGCGTCGACTGCGAGGACGCTATTCCCCACGGCCGCTCGTGCCGCCACGACTGTGCGTTCGTCGGTGGAAGGGTCGACACGACCGAACTTCCCCCACCCGATCTTGAATGCTGTGAATCCCGCATCGACGAGAGTGGCGAGGGTGTCCGTCATCGGGCCGACCTCATCGATGAGCACTGACGCATAGGGGCGCACCTGTTCGCGGTACCGTCCCCCCAGGAGTACCGACACGGGTTGCCCGGTCGACTGGCCGAAGATGTCCCAGAGAGCGATATCGATCGCGCTTGCAGCGTGCGTCAGTGTGCCGCCGCGTCCCATCCAAAAAGAAACCTGGTGCAGGGTTTCGCTCAGCTGGGAAACCTGACGGGGATCGCGACCGATGAGGTGCGGTTCGAGGAGCTCGAGCGCGCCGGTGACGAGGCGCTCGCTCGTGAAAGCGCTGCCGATCCCCACCTCGCCAGTATCGGTGTGGACCGCTACCAGGGTGTGGACCACGTCATCTGGCTGCAGCTCGTGTGTCCACCCGCCCTCGGGCGTCGCTCCTCGGAGTCCGCAGGTGTCGATTCTGGTGATCTGCATCGGTGCCCTTCGTTCAGCGCAGGCGTTCGGTGGTGAGTTCGTCATTGCGACCCTAGTCGATTGTCGACAATGATTCAAATGTGTGGTTCACTTCGGGCGGAAGGATCGCTACGCGTCGCTGGTCTCATCGACCGTGCCTGCCGGGTCACGGTCGTCACTGAAGTGGGTGCGGATATGTGCAGCAACTGCATCCCGGAGGAGGGCGGAGTCTGCGCTTCGCAGAGCATGCACGAGGAAGCGGTGCTGCTGAGCGACCGCTGATGCGTCACGGTACAAGCCGGCGTCGCGGTGGAAGTAGGCGCGTACGCGGGGCTGAATCGAGTTCCAGATCTGTAAGCAATGAGGCTGTTCCGACCGTTGCATGATGAACTCATGGAAGCGGACATCGACGTCGGCGAGTGCCTGGAGGTCCCGGTCCCGCGCTGCATCATCCATAGCACTGATGAGGGAGTCGAGATGGGCGTGGTCCTCATCGGTCAGGCGAGGCATAGCCTTTTCGAACGCGAACTGCTCGAGTGTGATCCTCACCGGCACTAACACGTTGTCGATTTCGTCCTGGGAGACGCCGAGTACCTCAGTGCCCCGGTACGGGTGGGAAACGACGAGCCCCTCCTGCTCCAGCTGCCTCAACGCTTCGCGAACCGGTGCGCGGCTGGTGCCGAGCTGCTCGGCGAGGGCGGACTCGGTGAGACGCTGACCGGGTTGGAGCGCGCCCGAGATGACGGCCTGTCGGAGCGTCTCGGCCACCGCATGACGACGCGAAGCAGAAGAGATCGCAGGCAATACGGGAGGCGACTGCATGGATGCAGCGTAGCAAAATAGAGGGGGCCGTTGACTCTTCGGTTATCCGACAACGGGGGAATCGCCCGCGTGCGCTAGGCACGGGGTTGAGGCCGCGAGACGCGGTCGGCGATGAGTTCGACGTTGAACTCTGATGCACAGAGCGCTCCGTGGCTGGCGATCCGCTCCTCTAGCAAACCTAAATGCGAATGGTGAGAGTAATCATCGTGGAGGGCTCGATCCCGCCAGTCCGTGAAGTCTGCATTCACTAGTCAGAGTAGAAGATGAGTGGATTCGATCAGGAACTCGGAGTTGTCTTTCACATCTCGCCACAGAAAACCATAGGCCCGCAACCACTCGGCAAAAAGGTCGGCAAGGTCCTCAACGGCATGCCGCACTTGATAGGTGTAGCCTTTTTCTGCGGGCTGAGGTAGGTTTCGAAGTATCTGTTCGAACTTGAGCCAATGCGGTTCTACCATCAATGACCAGGCATCCGTCACGGTCTCTTCGTCGCTGAACGGAGTTCCCATAGCAATTCCAGCGACACGGCGCGCGGCAGCGACATTACCAAGAGCCTTCCATGGATGCTGCACTGCAGCGACGATATCTTGTGCGAGAAGGCCCACATCGAGATGACTCTGATAGTCGACCATGGCTATGCGAGTCATGGCGTTACGGGCGGCATCGAGTTCAACAATAGGCAAGGTTGTTTCAAACGGCTCCCGGTACTGTTCGGGAACACCCAATTCGGCGCGATACTCGTCGATGACAGTATCTGCCAGGCTTAAGAATGTTCCTCTAGCCCACCCCACCCCCTCAAGAGAGACAGATTTCTCGCCAGCCTGACTCATTGCTGCATGCTGTGCTTCGTGCAGAACTGTTCGTTTCACGTGGAGTTCGCGCCATTCTGCGCTCTCTTCTAGCCACCTCGCGTGTTCGATACTGCCAGCCTCGCGCGCAGCCTCTGGAAGTTCAAACAAACCTGCGGGGAGCACGATATGTATATCCTCACCAACGTTAAGTGTCTTTGCGGCCAATATTCCCGCACCTCGTTCGTCATCGAACGAGTTCCGATACTGCCCCATTGGTAGCCGGCTCTTTATGGACTCAACCAGATTGCCTGCGAGGACAAGGAAAACCTTGTTTGGCTCTGGAACCACACCACCTATCGCGGCACAGCACGCAAGCATGAGTGGAGTCGGCATCGATTTCTCGGGGTCCATCCCTAGTCGCGCAATCTCGATGCCCTCAACGGTGAAGCCCGATAACGGTGTGTCCTCAGTCCTTGAGCCGAACTCTGCATTCATGTACGTATCTTCGCAGAAGGAGGGCTTCCACTAGCTGGCGCTCCTCAGGCCTTTTGTCGCCCCGCCCTACCGGCGCAGCATGAGCCGACCGAAGCCCGTGAGCGTGCGTACATCGCGGTGGAGTGGGGGGATGAGCACAAGCAGACCCGCGGTCGCCGCCGCCGCCGCGAGCCCGGTCACGAGAGCAACCCAGGCCCCCGCGACGGGCATGGCGGCTGTGGACGCTGCCCACGCGGCGAGCGCGGTGACGGTGGAGGCGGACAGCATGCGGAGCGCACCGCCGTAGAGCGGTCGCACCGGGAGGGTCGTGATCCGGGACAACCAGAAGATCGATACCGGCCACGCGATCGCGGGAGCGAGCGCGAACCCGATGCCGACTCCGATCACGCCGAAGAACGAGCCGGCGATGATGCACACGGCGCGAAGGGCGGTCGACACGAGGGAGTACCGCAGCAGTTGGCGGCTGAGACCCCGGGACACGTAGACCCAGTACCCGACGAAGGAGAGCGTCGTCAGTGCACCAGCGATCGCGAAGCACCGCAGGAGCGGAACTGCCGCCTCCCACTGCGGGCCGAGCATGATCGTGACCACGGGATCCGCCATCCCGCAGACCAGGAGCAGCGGGAGGCCCAGCGAGTACCCGAGTGCGAGCTGCCCCGCCGTGACGAAGTGGTCGAATCGCTCACGATGCTCCTGTGCCCGCGACAGCACGGGGAGCGCAACGTTGGTCAGAGGGGAGCGAATCTGGTTGAGCGGCGTCATGATGATCTGGAAAGCGCGGTTGTAGAGGCCGAGCGATGTGGTGCCGAACTTCGCGGCCACCACGATGGTGTCGATCTGGGCGGCCCCGTAGGTGATGAGGCCGGTGACGACGAGGTGCCAGCCGAAGGCGACGAGACCGCGCACGTCGTGCTGCCGCGAGTACCTTCCCGGGAGCCACCGGCCGAACCACACCAGCGTGACGAGCAGGATCGCCGCAGCCGCCAGCTGCTGGACCACCAGCGCCCAGTATCCGGCGCCGAGCAGTGCTGCCACGACGGCACCCCCGAGCGCGAAAGCAGCGGAGACGATGTCGGCGACTGCGAGTGCGCGGAACTGCAGTGCGCGCATGAGCTGCGCACGGTACTGCGTGGCGAGCCCGTTCACGACGAAGACGATGGACAGCACCTGGAGGATGCCGAGAAGATCCGACTGTCCCGTCAGCCACGAGACCGGCCACGCGGCGAGGAACGCGATGCCGGCCAGCCCGGCACCGAGACCCGTGTTGATCCAGAAGAGATTGTCGCGCTGACCGTTCGTCAGGATCGGTGCCTGCACCGATGCCGAAGTGAGGCCGAAATCGCGGAAGATCTCGCCGACTCCGACGACGACGAGGGCGATGGCGAGCAACCCGTAATCATGCGGCGAGAGAAGCCGGGCGAGAATCACCACGGAGAGGAGCTGAAGCAGGATCCTCGCCAGCTGGGCGCCCATGGTGAACAGCGCCCCGCGAGCGGCCGAGTGGGCGAGTTCGTCCGTCATGGTCATCGCTATCGCCCCGACAGGAGTGCCGCGACCGCGGGGCGCAGGTGGTCGATCCGAGAGCGGCCCGCGGCCTGCACCTCGACGGCGCGCTCGGCGAATCCGTACGAACGGGTCGCGGCGAGTACGGCCCGGCTGGTGGTCATGGCGTCCTCGATGTCGACGACGTGCTCCCACCCCAGCTCCGAGAGGAGAGGTCTGAACTTCCGGGAGTACGCCATCGCGATGGCCGGGGTTCCGGTGGAGAGTGCATTGAGGCAGGCGTGCATGCGCGCACCGATCACGACTCTGGCGCTCGCGAGCGTACGACGCGCCTCGTCGAGATCGACGGGAACGACCAGATCGAGGTCTCCTTCGTACTCGGCGTGGAGCTCGCGCGACGCATCGATGTCGCTGTCCGCGGCGTCCGAGGCGAGTACGTGCGGCATGAGCGCGATGGAACGGCCGTCGGCACGCAGGCCGGCGATCACGAGCCGCACTGCTCGCTGATACTCCACATGATCGACGTGGGGGTTCTGCTGCCAGAGGAGGCCGGAGACATTGAGTACCACGTCGTGGGGCACGCCGATCTCCGGCGGATCGATCGCGAAGACCAGGTCCGTCGTCGTGGCGTCTACGGGCCGACCGAGACGCGCCGCAGCATCCGCGCTCCGCGGGTCTCGAGCGAAGACGAGACTGGATCGCTTCAGGGAACGTGCGGCGAGTGCACGGGCCGTGCGCTTGCCGAACGGGCCGATGGTCTGCGGAGCCATGATGCACCTCGCGCCGGCCTGAGCGGCGAACTCGTGGATGAGTGACATCGTGAGGTGCCGGTCCATGCCGTAGATGTCGGCGAAGCTGTCGCCTGAGCGCGTGTCCCAGAAGACATCGAACGAGGACAGCCACTCCATCATCGGCGAGCCGGGGAGCACGCGCTGCTTCAGCAGAGAGCGAGGAGACCACGGGACGGCCGAGGGGCGCGACCCGTAGTTGAGCACCTCGAACTCGACTCCGTCGTGCACCGACGAGATGAGGTCGATCGACCCACGGCCGAGGACGCGAACGCCGAGGTTGGGGGAGACGTCGTCAGCCCAGGCGATGAGGATGCGCATGTTGCCTCGATCCTCAGACCCGCACGCGAGCGGCTCGGCGTGCCGACCTGCCGACGTGCGTGGACGAGGGGCGAGTCGCTTCGACGTAGTACCCGTCGGCGTTGCGACGCTGACGGGCCTTGTTGAGCACCGCGCCGGCGATGCGGCCGCCCGCGGTCTCGAAGCTGGTCACGGCGTGCGCGAGCTGCGACTGGCGCGTGCGCCCGGCGTCGACGACGAGGACGGCTCCGTCGACGAGCGGGGAGGTCAGGTTCGCGTCGGCGACGCTCAGGATGGGCGGCGAGTCGATGATGATGTAGTCGTACTGCGGGGTGACCGCGTCGATCAACTGTCTCATCGCCTCCGATGCCAGCATCTCCGATGGATTCGGCGGGATGGTTCCCGCCGGGAGCAGGTCGAGCGTGGTGCCTTTCCGTTCGATCCGCGCCTGTTCGAAGGACGCATCGCCGAGGAGCACGGAGGTGAGGCCCACTGCCCCCTCTACTCCGAAGAGGTCGGCGATCCGCGGCTTCCGGAAGTCGGCGTCGATGAGCAGTACTCGGCTCCGCGCTTCAGCGAGCGTCAGGGCGAAGTTCGCGCTGAACGTCGACTTGCCCTCACGCTCGGAGGTGGAGGTGACCATGATGCGCTGGAGACGCTCGGAGACCCCGGCGTAGGTGAGCGCGGATCGGACTCGCCTGAACTCCTCCGATGCCCGGCCGAGCGGCTCCTGAGCCACGAGCAGCCCGACGCCGCGCTTGCCGCCGGGGACGCGCGAGATGGAGCCGAGCACCGGGAGCGGCACGGCGGCCTTGAGCGCCGCGGCATTCGGCATGCGCGTATCGAGTACGCCGTAGACGAGTGCTGCCGCGATCCCGGTGAGAAAGCCGACGGCGGTCGCGAGGATGGTATCCCGAGGTTTGTTCGGTGAGACCTGGAAACGTGGACTCTCAGCCGCGTCGACGATCGAAGCCGTGATCGACGGGGCTCCTTCGGCGCTGCGAGGCGAGACCTCCTGCACAGCGTCCGCGAGCTGCTCGGCAATGGCGTTTGCGATCTGCGCTGCGCGATCGGGGGCACCGGCCGCGGCCTGAACGCTCAGGATCACCGTGTTGGTCGGACTCATGACCTCGACGTGCTTGGCGAGTTCGTGGGCATCGACATCGAGCCCCAGATCCTCGATCACCGGGTCGAGTACGCGAGACGACGTGGCGAGCTGCGCGTAGGACTGCATCTGGTTCTGGGCGTAAGTGGTGCCCTGATTGAGGTCCGTCCCACTGCTCCCCTGATTGATGGACACGAAGAGTGTTGCCGTCGACTGAAATACCGGGGTGGCGAGCAGCGAGAACGTGACGCCGAGGATCCCTCCGATCGCGGTAAAGATGACGACGATGTACCACCGCTTCTTCAGCGATGCCCAGATCGTCCCCAACGTCCATGCGGATGTGCTGTCGGTCACCGTGAACCTCCCCTGGTCGGTGCTGGTAGAAGAGCCGGCGACGTGAGTCGCTCGGCGAAGTGGGATGCCTGCGGGATTCCTCCCGGCTCGGGCTGTCGCCGTGCAGCCATGTTCAGCGACACCGCCAGACCCACCGTGAACCAGAAGAACGTCGAGTACTGCGTGATGAACGCGACCGCGAACAGGCCGGGAATCTGCGCCGCGATAGCGATGCTTGCGGCGTTCGCGCCGCCGCGCCTGACGATGGGAAGGATGGTGCACAGGAGCACGACGATGAGCAAGAGGGTGGGCGCCCAGCCGACACGCATCGCCGTCACCAGGAGCGCGTTGTCGATCGAGCGAGCGAACGAGCCGAGATAGTCGCCGTTGACCGTGAGTCCTGTAATGTCGGGCGCCGCACCGACCGGTCGGAGCACCTGCAGGACCGAGAAGAGATCGAGGCGGTAGTCGGCGCTGCCGCCGGCCTCGGTGCCGGCCTCGAGGAAGACACGGCCGATGAACGGCACGATGACGGCCGCCGCGACGATGCCCGCGGCGGCGGTGAGCAACCGTGCTCCACGGGAGAGGGCGGGGAGCACGAGTACCGAGAGCGCCACCGTGATCACGAAGGTGACCAGGCCGATCCGGCTCAGGGTCATGACGATCGCCGCAGCGATCACAACGAGGAGGGCGAGCTTGACGAGTATGCGCCACTTCGTCGCCAGCAGGAACGCGGTGGCGAGGGAGAGCGACGCGCCGAGGGCGATCGAGTGGCCGAACGCGCCTTCGGCGCGAATCAGTCCGCCGCGGGGCTGCAGGGGCGCCCACACACTGGCGAGACTGTCCGAACCGAAGGTGACGAGTGCGAAGAGGTTGGTCCCCGTGAACGCCTCGACGAGCGCCAGGGCCGCGGCGGCGCCCGCGATGACGGCGATCGCGCGGAACAGGAACTCCTGGCTTACCCGGGTGAGTACGAGGCGGCCCCACAGGTACGGGATGAGCCACTCGGTGACGGCGCTGACGGCCCCGGCGAGCGACGTCATCCCGAGCGCATACTGGGCGATCACGAGGACGAAGAATGCGGCCATGAATCCGTCGGCGGGGGAGAGTTCGATGGAGCCCGAGCAGGTCACGATCGCCAGAATCGTGACCAGGGTGATCGCCGACCAGAACGGCCCCACGCTCACGCCGACCCAAATCGGTACGAAGCAGAGTACGAGGAGCCACACCACGACCGTGACCCGGGGTGCGGCGCGGAGCACGAGCACCGCGGTCACCGCTGCGGCGAGACCGCCGAGTGCGATGAGAGCAGTGCTCGTGTCTCCCATGATCAGCCGATCTTCGAGACGACGAAGTTGTCGAAGGTGATCGCGGTCGGTGCGGTCGAAGAACTGGTGCGGCTCGCGCGGAGGCCGACCGGCCCAGCGGTCTGCAGTCCGGGTTCGGCGTCCTGCGCGGTGAGCTGCCAGTTGGCAGGCTCAGTGCCGCCGCTCTTCCACAGCTTCGCCCTGAGCTGCGTCGTGTCCGTTCCTGTGACCTCCACCTTGAGGGTGAACGTGTCACCTGCGCTGTAGGTCAGGCCGGAGAGCGTGGAGGTCTGCAGCACCGTGGACCCTCGCTGGGCGACGAGCCACACGGTGCCGTTCGGGCGCAGCCAGGCGTGCACCAGGTAGGTTCCCGCGGCACCTGCATCCCTCGCGACCACACCGGCGTAGACCGCCCCGCTGTCCGATGCGGCATCGGAGGAGAGATCAACCTGGGCCGTGTACTCGCGCAGCGGCGTCTGCGCGAGCGTCCCGAGCCGGGTGCTGCCGACGCCGAGGTTCAGGCGGGCCTTCCCTCCTGAGACCGAGGCCGCAGCGGTTCCCCCGGAGATTGTCCAGGGGCCGCCCACTTCGGCAGTGCCCCACGAGGCGGTCGCGGTGCGTTCGAAGGCGTCCTTGAGAAGCGGTCCGGCGACCGGTGGTTCGGTGACGGTGACCTGTTTCGCGGTGGAGTGGGTGGCGCCCTGGTTGTCGGTGACGGTGAGGGTGACGTCGTAGTCGCCGGCTGCGGTGTAGGCGTGGGTCGCGGTCTTGCCTGATCCGGCTGCGGTGTTGTCGCCCCAGTCCCAGCGGTAGGAGGCGATGGTGCCGTCGGCGTCGGTCGAGGTGCTGCCGTCGACGGAGACGGTGAGGCCGGTCGCCGAGGTGGTGAACCCGGCCACGGGAGGCACATTCGCGGGTGGCGGGGTAACGGTGACCTTTTTGGCGGTGGAGTGGGTGGCGCCCTGGTTGTCGGTGACGGTGAGGGTGACGTCGTAGTCGCCGGCTGCGGTGTAGGCGTGGGTCGCGGTCTTGCCTGATCCGGCTGCGGTGTTGTCGCCCCAGTCCCAGCGGTAGGAGGCGATGGTGCCGTCGGCGTCGGTCGAGGTGCTGCCGTCGACGGAGACGGTGAGGCCGGTCGCCGAGGTGGTGAACCCGGCCACGGGAGGCACATTCGGCGGGGGCGCGTTCAGATCGCGAACGGTCACCCGGTCGAACGACACCGGTCCGACCGCGGTCGCCGACCCGGCGAGGTTGTAGCGCACGGACGCGTATCCCGCCTGCTGCAGTGCGGCCGTCGTATCGGTCGTGCTGAGCTGCCAGTTCTGCGGCTCGGTGCCGCCGCGGGGCCAGATCTTCGCGCGGAGCGTGGTCGGGCTCGAGCCGGTGACCTGTGTCTTGACGGTGAATTCGTCACCCTGCTTCCAGCTGAGCCCCGAGACGGCCTGGGTGCCGATGACGGTCGTGCCCTGCTGAGCGACCAGCCAGACGGTGCCGTTGTTCCTATGCCACGCGCTGACGGAGTAGCCGGCACTCGCGTTCTGCCTGAGCGTGGCTCCGACATAGCCGGACCCCGTGCTCGGCCCGTAGCCCATGCGGTACTCGAGCGTCGTCTCGGAGTCCTTCACCGACAGGTTCTGCAGGGCCATCTGACGCGTGCTGCCCGGGGAGAGTGCGAGCACTCCGTGCGTCCCGTTCGTCGACGCAACGTTCCCGGATCCGAGCATGGCCGTCCAGAGACCACCGGTCGGTGCCTGACCCCATCCGCTCGAGACCACACGATCGAAGTCGTCCTGAGCTGCGTAGCGCGTCGACTCGACCGTGACCTCACGGCTGATCTCAGCGCTGGAGCCGAGGCTGTCTGTCGCTGTCAGCGTGATCTCGTAGGTGCCGTCCTCCGCGTAGGCATGGGAGGCCCTGGCTCCGGTCGAGGTGGGCGAATCGTCGCCCCAGTTCCATGAGTAGGAGAGCGTCGCTCCGTCCGAAGCGGTCGTTCCACTCGCGTCGGTCGAAACGGTCAGCCCGGCTGCGGAGGACTCGAAAGCGGGAACCGGCGCGGCGTGCGTCACCGTCACCTGGTGTGTCTCGCTCGCCGTACCGCCGCGGTTGTCGGTGACCTTCAGGGTGACCGGATACGTGCCCGCCGCTGCGTAGGCGTGCGATGCGAGGGCGTCAGAACCCGCCGGGGTGTCGTCGCCCCAGTCCCATGAGTAGGAGGCGATCGAGCCATCGGCGTCGCTCGACGCGGTGCCGTCGACGGTCGCGGTCAGTCCCTGCGCCGTCGTCGAGAACGCGGCGGTCGGGGGAGTGTTCGGTGCCTGCACCGTCACGGCCCGTTGCGTCGAGCCGACGAGTCCGCGGTCGTCGCGGACCGTGAGCGTGGCCGTGAAGGTTCCGGATCGCGGATAGTCGTGCGTGGTCGTCGGCGTGGGCCGTGACACGACCGGTGACCCGTCGCCGAAGTCCCAGGCGTACTCGGTGAGGCTGCCGCCCTCCGCCACGGTGGAAGCGGAACCGTCGAAGCCGACAGCGAGGTCCTCGGCCGTCGCGGTGAAGCTCGCCGTCGGTGCCTGTCGCCCCGTGCCGATGGCGTAGTGGGTCGAGATCTGGGCGGAACTCAGGGCCGTCGGGTAGACCGCGACCTCGTCGATCGCTCCGGAGAACCAGTCCGAGCTTGGGCGGTCGGGCCAGCTGCCGAGGTTGTCCCCTCCGACGCGCCAGTACCCGCTGAAGCCCTCACCGTTCGTGACGCTCGGATCCGCCGCGACGAGCTGGCCGTCGACGTAGAGCTTCATGCCGTCCGCACCGAGTGAGGAGGCCGCCTGGTGCCATTTGCCATCGTTGTAGCGCGACGCCGAGGTCACGACCTTCGTGGATCCGGGGTAGACCCCGAAGTTCAGGCGACCGTCGTTGCGCATGTAGATGTGTCGGTCGTAAGAAGAAGATGACCCGCTCTGCGCGTTCCCGTACCCGATGAGCTTGCCGCCGCGGGTCGAGGAGGTCTTGAACCAGAGTTCCGTCGTGAACTCGGTGGGCGTCGCCGGGCGAGACGATGACGACACTCGGCCGTTCGTCGTCCCGTTGAAGTTCGAGAATCCAGTGGCCGATCCCTGGACCGCGCCGGGCTGCTCGGCCTGCACTCCGGTTCCGAAGGCGGGCGGATTGGTGCCCGCCCAGTCGGCGCTGCTGTCGCCCAGCGGGTAATAGAGGTCTGCGCCGTCGTCGATGACCGCGCTCGTGTAGGCCGTGGCGGGTTCGGAGCTCGCCGTCGCGGTCACCGGTTCGCTCGTGACGGTGTTGCCATCGCCGTCCTTGACCGTGATGCGGTAGGTATAGGACTGTCCGGCCTGTACCGACGAGTCGGTGAGGCGTATGGAGGGCACGTTCCACCACCCGTTCGACTTCTTGACGGTGTCGATCACGCCGTTGCGACCGCTCCGCGTCAGTTCGTAGGTGAGATCGCGGTCGTCTCGATCCCAGGTTCCGGCGATCGACAGGCGGATGCGCCCGGGGATCACCGTCGACGCGCTCGGCGCGCCCCAGTTGCCGGTCGTCCGGATGCGCGGCCCGTCCTTGGCGCCGGTCGAGGGTTTGGTGGAGAACCGCACGATGCCCTCGTATCGCCCCTGGTTGACTCCGGGAAACTCGCCGGCGACCGAGATGACATCACCGGCACCCGTGATCGAGAGGCCGGCCTGACCCATGCCGGTGCGTGAGGCGTCGCCGGTGTAGAAGTCCGGGTACCACGCGTACGCCGAGGGTGCGGCTTCGCCCTGCCAGTCCTTGTACGTGGCGCCGGCAGCCGGCTGCCTGCCGAGGGTGCCGCCCACCTCGGCGGTCATCGCGTGGATGTACTTGTGCTCGCGCGGGTTCTGCTCGGGCCACAGGTTCATGGTGCTGCAGGCGTGGGTGTGCGTCGTCGAGTAGACCACCTTGCCCGTCGAGTAGACCCCGTAGTGGTCGCCGAGGCAGTCGGCGATCCACTTCGTGCCTCCTGAGGAGGAGTTCAGCGCCACAATGCCCTCGAGGTTGCCGGTAGCCGCGTCGGCGTAGACCCAGCCGGTGCCGTAGACCGCGGAGGCGTCGGCATTCAGGCCGTAGATCCCTGCCTTGCCTTTGGTGCTGCCAGAACCCCAGCCGTTCTTGACCTTCTCGGTGCCGGCCCAGGTCTCGTTGATCTGGCCGGTGGAGCGCTCGAACGAGACTAGCCCCCGCCACTTCCCGTTCCCGTCGACGTCCGAGAAGCGTCCGCCGTAGACGACGTGGGTGCCGTCGGGGTCCAGGACCATCGCATCGACCTGCTGATCCGTCTGCGAGTCCCAGTCGGCACGGAGCGCGCCGTTCGCGGCGGCGAACGCTGCGACGTTCTTGCGGGCTGTCCCGTTCGCCTGAGTGAAGAGACCGCCGACATAGACGGCGTCGGCGTCGGCCGCGAGCGCGTATACGCCCGAGCCGCCGATGGAGGCATTGAACCCGGGGAGCAGCTCCCCGGTGCGCGCGTCGAGGGCGGCGAAGTTGTAGCGCGTCTGGTCGTTCACCTTGCTGAAAGATCCGCCGATGTAGACACGGCTGCCGTCTGGGGAGGTGGCGACGGCCTTCACCACACCCTCGACTTTGGGCGCGAACGGCAGGAGGCCGCCGGAGTTGATGTCGAACGCGAGCACATTCGATCGCGGGGTCAGCGAGGTGCCGGGTGCCGCGAGGGCGGCGCGGGCGTTGTCGAACTTGCCGACCGCGTAGACCGTGGTGCCCGAAGTGGCCTGCGCCCACACGTATCCGCCGTCGATCTGCACCGTCGGCAGCGGGTCGCTGGTGGCGACGTTCTCATCGCGCTGCAGGAGCGGCGGCGGTGACGGTAGCGGATCAGCGGCCGAGGCCGGCGCAGTGCCGACGCCGAAAACGATCGCTCCCGCGAGCAGCGCCGTGCTCGTGAGCGTCGCGAGGACGGCTCGCAGGCCGCGTCCACCAGATGACATGGGGTACTCCATTGTTCAGGGCGTGTGTCCGGCGAACTGCGCGACGGGTTCTCCCGCCGCGTAGTTCACGGTGACCGTGATGTCCCGGTTTGCGGCCGGTTCGAGGATGAAGAGGTAGCTGCCGGACGCGCTGTCACCGGGGTCCAGTGCTCCGGTCAGCGGACTTCCCCCTCCGGCGTTCGTGGGGATGCCGTGCTCTCCGTCGTCCGCCTCGAGCGTGACGACGGCGGAGTCGACGCTCTGCGGTTCTGATGACGCGTTGGTGACGGTCACTGCGACTTCCACTGCTTCGCCTGCCATGTCTCCCGGCGTCTCGGCCTCGACTGACGTGGTGGCGATGGAGTCGAGCGTGACGGTCACCTGCGTATCGAGCTCGATCTCCTCGTCGCTCTCACCCTCGATCACGGGGAGCTCAGGGGCGGCCGTCGGACCGAGCTCGCCTGCGGTCGGTTCCGGCTGGTTCGCCGCGGCGTCAGAGTTCGCTGAATCGGCCTGCCCGACGCACCCTGAGGTACCGATGATCGCTGCGAACGCGATCGCGACTGAGAGCCACGCACGCGTCCCCTTGCCCCTGTTGCTCGACATGGCGCCGTCCTACTGCTTGGCGGTCGACGCGGTCGAGCTCCCCGTCTCGCTGCGATGACCGATAACGCATGGTAGAAGCGGGATTTCCTGGTGGGCAACGACTTTCAGTAATTGTCACTGACCCCGAAAACGGTCAGTGGTTCGCGCGCGTGGAGTGCGCTCTCCAGATTCGGATTCCAGCGAGACTGCCGGTGATCGCGGGCCACAGCGAACGGCGCGGGCGCGCGAACTGTCGGCGCCCGCCCTGCAGGAGAATACGGTAGGAGACGCGGGGCGTCGCGCGCACCCAGCGCCGACCCGTCGGGCGGGGCAGGAACTTCGCCGCATACAGGAGCCGATTCCGGGTGTTGTAGTAGTAGTAGATCGGCGACTTCGCCCGCTCTTCGCTCGCGACGCGGTGGGTTGTGCCCTCGTCGTGCACCGCCGTGAGCTCGGGGTCCACGCGCACGGTGCCTCCGGCGAGCACGACGCGGCGAGAGAGGTCGACATCCTCCCAGTAGAGGAAATACTCCTCGTCGAATCCCCCCAGGCGCTGCCAGAGGTCTGCGCTCAGCATGCAGCACGCGCCGCTCACCCAGGTGTGAATGAGACCGGGGTCGGCGTCTGCCGGCCGTCGGCTCGTTGCACGCATCTCGCCACGCTCCAGATGGAGGTCGACTTCTGCCGAGTAGAGGCGGCCGTCCGGCCGCAGCACGGTCGGAGCGAGCTGGAGAAGCGGATCCGCGCGCACCTGTTTCTGCATCCTGTGGATCGTGGCTCTCGTCAGCCAGGCATCGGGATTGAGGAGGAGGAGTTCGGTGGCGCCCCGGGCGATCGCGAGCTCAGCACCACGATTGTTGCCACCGCCGAAGCCCTCGTTGGTGGGCAGCGGCACGAGGGTCCACCCGTAGCCGGCGCAGACCTCCTCGATCTCCTCGCGTTCGGCGGCGGAGCTGAAGTTGTCGACCACGATGACCTGGCCGGGAAAATCCTCACCGAGGGAGCGCACGAGATTCGCTTCGACCACCTCGTGCGAACCGTAGTTCACCACGAGTACGGCAACGTGGGCGAGAGCCTCCGCGTCGCGGGCCGGCCGGCTCATGAGCGCGACCGCCGGAACCGGGGCGAGAGCCGGGAGCCGTCGATCGTCTCGATGCCCCCCGCGAAGTTCAGGGTGTGCAGTCTCGAGCCGCTCCATCCGTCTCCGGGCCGGTACTGCGCGATGACCCGCTGCTCGAATCCGTCGTCGTCGAGACGGGTGATCTCCGCGACCGCCATGGCGGCGCCGTACCCGCCGCGGCAGTCCTGCACGGGTCGAAGCAGTCGGCCCCCTTCGGGTATCACGTGCCCGGCTGGCCTGGCGCTTCCGATGTCGACCAGCACGGGATTGTGCGCGTGCGGCGTCCACGGCCCCCAGAGTTCGGGTGCCGACCAGAGGCAGAGGCTGTCCGAGAGCGAACCGCCGAAGTCGACGGTCGCGGTCATCCACCACTTGCCGGCGTGCTGAAACGGGGTCGCGTCGCTCGCTGCGACGCCTTCCAGCAACACGCTGTGCCGTTCCCACTTCCACGGGAACTCCACGGAGCGGTAGAGCTCGATGGTGCGTGCGTTCGAGGTCTCCGGAATCATCCAGACTTCACCGGCGTGGGCGAGCACGCACGGGTACGAGAGGTGGACGTCGTGGGTGAGGACGGGCACGGGCGTGCCCTCCGGACCCTCGGATCCCATCGGTACGGCGGAGATGACTGCTCGTTGCCGGCGGTGGTCGAAGTCTTCGACGAAGAGCACCGTCTGATCCTCGTGCGCGAATGGAAACGGGTCGGCGTAGAAGTGCAGGCCGTCATCGGGGAGGTCGTGCCAACCCGACGAGGGGAGTGCGGGCGCCGTGATCGAACCTGGCCCGGTACTGCGACGCCAGCCGACCCGCCAGTGCGGTGCGCGGTAGGCGAAACGGTAGGCGACCCGGATCGTGCGCCCGAGAACCCGTCGCACGGCGAGTTCGGCGTACGACCGCGGGCGCCGCGCGGCGGTGCGATCCTGCAGGGGAGCCGAGAACGGCGAACCGGTGATCGCCCCGAGGACCAGGGTGGCGACGCCCGCGCCGAGGTCGGGAAGCGCTGTCGCGAGCAGACCCGGTGTCTCGCTGCCCGGTCGTCCGGTGGCGCGTACGCTCCCGGCCGTGTCGACCACCGTGACCACCGGCAGCGTGCCGGACCTGAGCGCGTCGGCAGCGGCCTCCTCACCGGGTGTCCCGTCGTACAGTACGCGCCAGTGACGCTCCCCGGGGGTCGAGGTGAGATCGAGCACGATGTCAGCGCCGGAGGCTGACGAAGTGTCCGTCGATGCGGTGAGACGGCCCCTGGCCATGCCGCCGGGTGGCAGGTGGTGCAGCAACCGCTCGAGGGCGAGCAGTCGGCTCAAACGGCGGGACGCCCGGGAGGGTGGATCAGACAGCAGACGGACCGCGACCTCGCAGTCGGGCAGGTCTCGGAGTCGACGCACGAGTTCCTCGTGCCAGCGGCGCTGCTGAGCCGCGCCCAGCAGCATCTCGATTCGCATTCGTCTCCTTCAACGCCATGCCCTGCCCCGACTATACTCAATCCATCTCGGCGCGGTGCCGGGCGGTCGATGACGACGGCGGAGGTGAGATGCGAGCGGTCAGCGGATCAGAGAACGGCTACCGGGCCGCGCTCGACCGCCTGCGTGCCGCGCAGAAACCGTCAGCCGGAACCCCGCTCTATTCGCGACTCGTGAACCGTCCCCTCGGTCGCAGATTCGCTGCGTTCGCGTACGTGCGGGGTGGGACCCCGAATGGGGTGACGTTCGTGAGCGCCGCGTGCACGTTCTCCGCGATCGCGCTGGTCGCGCTCCTGCCGCCCGCCTGGTGGCTCGGGGTGATCGTCAGCGTGCTCCTCGTGCTCGGGTACGCCCTCGATTCTGCCGACGGACAGCTCGCGAGGCTGCGCGGCGGGGGCAGTGTGCAGGGCGAGTGGCTCGACCACACGGTGGACGCGGCCAAGGTCCTCACCATTCACGTCGCGATTCTCGTCTCCGCATATCGTTTCTTCGATCTTCCGGCCGTCTGGCTGCTCGTGCCGATCGTGTATCTCGTCGTCGATAGCCTGCTGTTCTTCGGCATGATGGAGCGCGACCTGCTCCTCCGCACGGTGCCGAGCGGCGCGGGTGCACCTCCCGCTTCGTCGGGGATCGTCCGGGCGATCTTGATCCTCCCCTCCGACTACGGGCTGTTCTGCCTGATCTTCCTGCTCCTCGGGTTCCCGCCGGCCTTCTTCGCCGTCTACACCGTCATGCTCGTCTGCAACTCGCTCTTCCTCGCGCTCGCACTCGCGAAGTGGTACCGCCAGCTGGGCGGGATCGCCCATGGGTAACCTTCATGGGCTGCCCTCAGTCGTCATCGCGATACCGACGTTCCGCAGACCGGACCGGCTCGCCGACCTGCTCGAGGGACTGCCCAGACGTATCGCTGAGGCCGAGGCGCTTGCCGCTTGCCGAGTGCTCATCGTCGATAACGACCCCGAGGGATCAGCGGAGGCGGTCGCGCATACGGCAGGTGCCGCTGATGCGCTCGCACTGACCTACGTTCGGGAGGACACGCCGGGTATCGCCGCGGCGCGAAGTCGCGCGCTCGCGGAGTCCGCGACCGACGACCTGCTCGCGTTCATCGACGACGACGAGGTACCGAGGGAGGGGTGGCTCTCTGCGCTCCTCGAGACGCACGCGGGCACTGGCGCTTCCGCCGTCATGGGCAGGGTCGTCACTCGGTTCCCCGACGATGTGGACCCGTGGGTACTCGCCGGAGGATACTTCCAACGACCATCCAGGGAAACAGGCACCCGCTTGCCGATTGCGGCGACCGGCAATTTGCTGCTCGACCTGCGCGTCATTCGGCGGCTGGGACTCGATTTCGACGACAGGCTCGGCCTCGCCGGCGGCGAGGACAGCGTCTTCACCCGTGAACTGGTGCGTAGGGGAGGCACCATCGTCTGGTGCCAGGAATCCGTAGCGGTAGATCACATCGAGCCGGACCGGCTCACCCGCGATGCCCTGCTCAGGCGGGCATTCGCCCACGGAAATGTGGAGGCGCGCATCCGGCTCGCCGAGGTCGACGGTGCGGGGAGACGGGTGCGCTGGGGCGTTCGCTCCCGCGTCTTCCTCCGGGGCCTCGCACGCGTGGTTCTCGGCTCGGCGCGCACGGCCGCGGGCCGAGTGACCCGCAATCTCGCCCACGACGCCCGCGGACGACGAACATCGCACCGCGGCGCAGGGATGCTCTCCGCCGCCAGAGGAACCACATTCGAGGAGTACCGACGATGAGCGCCACTGCCGAGACGCCGCGCACCCAGGGAAGCACCACCCCCGTCCTCCGTGTCATGCAGTCGCTCGGCACGCCGAGGCCGACCACGAACCCGTACAACAAGATGCTCGACGAGGCCCTTGGCCGGACTGACGGGATCGAGCATCTGCGCTTCACCTGGGCCGGGGCGCTGTTCGGCAGATACGACGCGTTCCACTGGCACTGGCCCGAGGTGAAGCTGCACGGGAGCACCTGGTGGAAGTCCGTCGTGCTCTCGATGCTCACGATCCTGCTCTTCCTGAGGCACGCCCTCTCGCGACGCATAGCCGTGGTGCGCACCGTCCACAATATCGAGCTCCCCGACGACAATGCGGCGAGACTCTGGATCCTGCGACGTATCGATGCGCACACCGACTACCGGATCGTGCTGAACACCACGACGGCTCTGCCGGAGGGAACGCCCCACAGCCTCATTCTGCACGGTCACTACCGGGACTGGTACGCGCCCTACCCGCATGCCGAGCGGGTGCCCGGGAGGCTCAGCACCTTCGGTGGGATCCGCAGATACAAGGGCATGGAGACGTTCATCGATGCCTATCGAACGGCCGTCGAGCTCGAGCCGACTCTCACCATTCGAGGCGGCGGCAGACCGACGACGCCCGAGCTCGGTGCCGAGCTCTCGGCGCGCGCAGCGGATCTTCCGGGAGTCACCCTGCACCTCGACTTCTTGAGCGACGCCGAGCTCGTCGAGGTCGTGACCTCGGCGGAACTCACGGTGCTGGCCTACCGGTTCATGCACAATTCAGGCAGCGTGCTCGCGGCGCTATCGCTCGATCGACCGGTCCTCGTGCCTCGGAACGCCGCGAATGCGGCGCTCGCCGCCGAGGTCGGGGCGGAGTGGGTCATCATGTACGACGACGAGCTCGACGGTGCGCAGTTGCTCGAAGCGTGGCGGGCTGCCGCTCGCCTCCAGGGGCGCCCTGACCTCTCCCGTCGCGAATGGGGGGACGCTGGTTCGGCGCACGCTGCCGCCTTCCGCGAGGCGGTGCGGGTGAAACGCTCAGGCTGAGTGTTCCGGCCCGACCCGTGTGCGACCCGGTTCTGATGGAAATACCTGATGAGGCTGAGGAGGTGACCCGAGTCATGCGGAGTCCACAACCGATTTGCCGAATGCGTGCCGCAGGCGGATACTGGTGGGCGCCTCGTCGGCGATCTCACGGATGCACCCGTGCCCCGACGCGGAACGGACATGCGGATCGCGCGAAGCGGCGTCGGCGTTCCGCGGAGAGGGAGAGCCGATGCGTGTGCGCGCAACCGCGGTGAGCAAGGGGCCGAAGGGCCGGGCGTTGCCACCCACCGATATCGTCCTGCGATCGGGGACTGCGGTCTTCGTGGAGACGGAGACGGCGCAGCGGCCGACGGTGCTCGGGCTCATCGTGACGGGGCGGATGAAGCCGGACGCTGGCGAGGTCACGCTCGACGGCGTCGAGGATCGGCGGGGCCTGAGGCGGTCGCTCGCCCTGGTCGACGCGCCGGACGTCAGCGAGCCGCACGGCGATGTGCGGCTCGGGGAGGTTGTCGCGGAGGAGCTCATGTTCGCGGGTTTGCCGAACGGCCCGTTCGCGGTGCGTCGCGAACTGGACCGGCTCGATGCCACGGAGCACGGGCGGACGCCGATGGCCGATGTAGCGCCGGGACTCCGCATCCGCGCACTCAGCGAACTCGCTCTGAAGCGGCCGGGCGTCGAGGGCATCGTGCTCGTGTCGCCTGACCGGCACGGCGGCGACCCCGAGGAGTGGTGGACCATCGCCTGCGAGCTCGCAGATCAGGGACCCGCCGTGCTCGTGATCGCCGGCAAGGCGGCACGCGCGGCGATCGAGGCCCAGCCTTCGGGGTGGGGGACTGGTGAAGTGATGCCGCTGCTCGCCGAGCACGCCGCGTTGGGTGAGCTCGCCGCTGGGCAAGGACAGGTCGAGCAGACCGGGGAGGACGCCCGATGAAGATCCCGCAGCTGATTCGCGCCGAGTTCGCGCGGCTCTGGGCGACGCCCATGGCCAGGCTCGCGTTCGTCGCGCTCATGTGCGTGCCGCTCCTGTACGGCGGCCTGTACCTCTGGGCCAATCAGGATCCGTACGCGCGCCTGGACCAGGTGCCGGTGGCCCTCGTCGTCGCCGACGAAGGGGTCCAACACGGGAACGAGGTGCGCTCGATCGGCGACGACGTCGCCGAAAACCTCATCGACGACGGCAGCTTCGACTGGCACCGCGTCAGTGAAGCGAATGCTGAACAGGGTGTCGAAGGCGGCGCCTACGACTTCTCGGTCACGATCCCGAAAGACTTCACGGCGGCGCTCGAGTCCTCGCAGACCGACGACCCGCACCAGGCGGAGGTGATCCTCACCACCAATGATGCGAACAGCTACTTGGCGTCCACGATCGGTGAGCAGGCGGTGAAGCAGATTCGCGAGCAGGTCGTCCGCTCCGTGAACCAGGAGGCCGCGAAGACGATGCTCGACGGGATCGCCGAGATCCGTGTCTCGCTGGTCGATGCTCGCGATGGCGCGTCGCAGTTGGCAGACGGCGCCGCGACGGCGAAGGACGGTGCGCACCAGCTCGCGGCGGGTGCCACGCAGGCCCACGACGGCGCCTCGGAACTGGCGAGTGGTCTCGGTACGCTCCGCGAGGGTACGAGCGGTCTCCCGGCGCAGACCGAGCAGCTGGCGAACGGCGCTGCCCAGGTCGCCCAGGGCAACGCAGAAGTGGCTCAACTCGGGCGCGAGGTCGCCGGGGCGAGCCAGCAGGCGACGAACCGTCTCGCCGCAGACCGGGAGGCGGTCCTGAGCGACCTCCGCGACGCGGGTGTGGACGCCGACGTGGTCGATCAGGTCGCGGATCGCCTCACCCAGGCGGGCGCGGTCGTCGGCGACGCCAACACCCGTGTGCAGGGGGCGAGCCAGCAGTTGGACACCCTCGCCTCGGGGTCCCAGCAGGTGGCCGATGGGTCCCGGACGCTCGCGAATGCCACGCCACAGCTCGCCGCCGGGATCGCGAGCGCTTCGGACGGTGCGAATCAGCTCGAATCGGGGCTCGGAGAGCTCGAGAGCGGGGCGAACACGCTCGATTCCGGGCTCGGGGAGCTGCAGCAGGGCATCGGGCAATTGCGCGACGGGCTCTCCGACGGTGTCGACCAGCTGCCCGACAGCAGTGCGGAGCTTCGCAAGGAGCAGGCCGCGAACATCGCGAATCCTGTGGATCTGCAGACGTCGAAAGTGACTTCGGCCGGTACCTACGGAGCCGGACTCGCGCCGTTCTTCGTGAGCTTGGCGGCGTGGATCGGTATCTACGCCCTGTTCCTCATCTTGAAACCGGTCTCGCGTCGCGCCATGACGGCGCTGCACGCTCCCGTGCGCGTGGCGGTCGCCGGGTGGGCGACGCCGGCGTTGCTCGGCGCCGTGCAGATGGCGGCCCTGTTCGGGATCGTGGCCGGCACGCTCGGTTTCCAAGTCGTCCACCCCTGGCCGGCCTACGGGCTCATGGCGCTCGCCTCGATCACGTTCGCGGCGATCATCCTCGCCCTGAACGTGTGGTTCGGAAGCGTGGGGCAGTTCCTCGGCCTGGTGTTGATGGTGGTTCAACTGGTGACCGCCGGAGGTACGTTCCCGTGGCAGACGCTCCCGGCTCCCCTCGCCGCGCTGCACCACTATCTGCCGATGTCGTTCGCCGTCGATGGACTGCGCCAGCTCATGTACGGGGGCGATGTCGGAGCGGCCGGACAGGATGCACTCAAGCTGCTCCTCGTGCTGGTCGCCGCGATTCTCGTGTCGATCATCGGGGTCTCGCGCACCATGCGGTCGCGTACGCTGAAGGATCTGCAGCCGAGCCTTATCGGGTAGTCGGGCGCTCCGCTCGTGCGAGGCGCTCAACCGTGCGGAGCCACTCTGTCCGCTGTTGCGGTGAGGAGGATTTTACCGGTGCGAACCGGGTGACTCGCACTGGGGCGATGCCGCAGAAGCGTAGCGTGCCGTGCGTGAGCGAGCGCAGCCGTGTGTCCGGCATGAGCGGTTGGAGTGCTCGAGGAGTGTCGGAGGTGGCGAAGACGCGCGCCGTGCGTCCACCGAGGAGGCCCTCCGGGAGGCCACGCTTCGAGTACTGGTACTCCTCGTGCGGAAGAAGCGCTCGATCGAGGAATCCCTTCAGGAGAGCGGGGGTCGACCGCCACCACACCGGCGTCGCGATGACCAGGTGTTCGGCTGCTCGGATCGCGGCGCGCGCGTCGGCCAGGTCGGGTTCGATGGGCATGCGTTGGCGATACCCGTGACGCATGTGGAGGTCGAACTGCAAGTCGCGCAGTGAGATGAGGCGTGCATCCGTCGCATGGGTCGCATAGGTGCGGGCGATGCCTGCGGTCAGGCTCTCCGGGTTGGGGTGGGCATCGATGATGAGCGAAGTGGGCATCGGTTCTCCGGTGGGTTCTTATTTGATCTTGACACTGTCAATTATCTGGGCAGTGCCAAGATAGGCGTAGAATCTGGTCTGTGTCAAGATCGGATCGCGCTTACCACAAGGGCAATCTCGACGCGGTCCTCGAAGAGGCCGCGCTGGAGTTGCTCGCGGAGGAGGGGACGGCCGCGCTCAGTCTGCGCGCTGTGGCTCGTCGGGCCGGCGTCAGTCACAACGCGCCGTATCACCACTTCGGTGATCGGCAGGGGCTCATGAAAGCCGTAGCGGCGCGGGGCCTGCGTGCCTTGCTCTCGGTCATGGTGGCCGCTCGCGACGCTGAGGCAGCTCCGAAGGCGCGTCTGCTCGCCGCGAGTTTCGCCTACGTCGATTTCGCCCGTGACCATCGTCCACTCTTCGACATCATCTTCGATCCCGAGATCTGCGACCCACGGGAGCCCAACGCCATCACGGGCCCCCTCGTGGAGGCGAATGATCGGTTTCTCGCCGAGACCGTCCTTGCCGCACTTCCGGCCGGCACCTCAGAGGGCGTAATCGACGCGACCGTGGGGGCCGTGTGGGCGGCCGTGCACGGTATGGCGGTCCTCGTGGCGGCGCACCACCTGGAGCCGGCGGTGGTGAGGCCGGGACTTGCCGCCCTGTTGGAGACGCGCTTCGTCGACTGAGGATCGGCGTCGGGCGTGGGCGCGCCTGGATTACGCGAGGGGCGCCATTCGGGTAGCGAGGATCGCGCGAGCGGTCGGCTCATCGGTGACGATGGATGAGAGGAGGCCCGAGCGGAGCGCCGCGTGGAGTGCCGGCGCTTTCGCCTCGCCCCAGGCGACGACGATGGTGGCTCCGATTCCCGCCAGACGTGCGGGGTCGAGCCCGACGAGCCTGGGATGCAGCGACGTCGGCACCAGCCGTCCTCTCGCGTCGAGGTAGTGGCCGAGGAGACGCGCGACGGCTCCACCGCGTCTCGCCTCCTCGTCGATGCCTGTCTTCACGTGGTTCTGCAGGAGGTACGGCGCGTTCGCGAGGCGATGCATCGACCCCACGCCGACGAGCGCGAGATCGGCGCGGGCGGCGAGTTCCAGTGCGGCGACCACCTCCGGGTCTCCCCGTGCGCGGAGCGCTGATGGCGCATCGGGCAGCACCATTGGTACGGAGAAGCTCCGGTGGACGCCGGCGATCCGGTCGGCGAGTGCGCGGCAGAGGGCGCTGCTGTCGGCACCGGGTCGTTCCACGTGGAACACTGCTCCGGTCATGGGCGTGACGCAGCAGGATCGCTGCTCGAGGCGGGGCATCGCCTCGACGACGGCCGCCACGGCGGCGCCGTGCGCGAGGCTGACGAGCGTGTGCGATGCCAGACGTTCCGCCACCGCGCGAGCGGCGAGCGGTCCGACGGCCGAGGGGCCGCTCGCGCCGCAGGCGACTACCGCCGCCGCGAGCCCGAACCGTTGCTTCAGGCGCGCTTCGAGTTCGAGGGTCTGCTCGAGGGGGTGCGAAATCGAGAACCGGATGATCCCGCGTTCGCGCGCTTCGGTGAGCAGACGCGAAATGGTGGCGCGAGAGTAACCGACCTCGGAGCCGATGGTCCACTGGTCGGCGCCGTCGAGGTAGTAGCGCCGGGAGACGCGCAGCAGAAGTCGCACGCGCTCGCGGGAACCGCTGAACATCTGTGCAACCTCCCGCGCCCGTGCGTCACCGTGCCGGTGAGATCGCGGTGTGCGGGCTGTGTGCCCGGTTGTGCGATCCACACCTGAACATATGTGCAAACAGTGTATTGCAAACACTGGACGAGCACGGGACACTCGAATCGAGTCGGCTCGAGGAGACGTCCGCACGTGTCGGCTCACTCCGGGTTCGGGCCCGCCACTCCCCCTCGTCGCGGCCCGAACCCGGACCTCCCGAGCCCCCTCAGGTGACGGCCGGGTCGTCCGCCAATCGCTGGAACATGAGGTGATCCTCCCAGGAGCCGGCGATCTGCAAGTACCGCGGAGCGTAGCCGTACTCGGAGAACCTGTTTCGTTCGAGCACACGACGGGATGCGGTGTTGTCGGGCATCACTTCTGCCTGAACCCGATGCAACCCGATTTCGGTGAACGCGTGGTCCACCGCGGCAGCCACAGCGAAGGTCGCGAGACCGCGCCCTCGCGAGGCTCGCGTCAGCCAGTAGCCCACGCTGCAGCTCTGGAACGGTCCGCGCACGATGCCGTTCAGGGTCACTCTGCCGACGACCCGCTCCTCATCGTTGAGCATCACGAACGGAACGACCTCGCCCCGCTCATGCTGCTCAAGCAGTGCCCTGATCTCGGCCTGCTGCCCCGGCGCGGTGAAATATGCGTCGGCCCGAATCGGTTCCCAGGGAAGGAGGAACTCCCGATCCCGAGCGAGGAGCGAGGCGAGCGTCTCGGCGTCAGCGGGCTCGATCAGGCGGATACGGGTCATGCAGTGCAGTCTGCCAGAGGCGCTGGGCTCCGCCCTAAGCGTTCGCCGTTGCGAGCTGCGCCATGGCCCGCACCGCAGCCCCGTCGGGCACGGCGCTGTGGTGCGGAGGGTCGGCGAAGAGCGCGTGCTCGGTGTGCTGCAGCAGGTTCGCGACCAAGTCGGAGACGTGCTCGCCGCCGAGACGATAGTGGATCGAAGTGCCCTCGCGCCGCGTGAGCACGAGGTTGCCGCCCTTCAGTTTGGCGAGGTGCTGCGATACGGCAGGCACGGGGCGTTCGAGCCGCTCGGCGATCTCGCCGACCGCGAGTTCTCCGCCGCTCGCGAGGAGCGCGAGAATGCCGAGGCGCGTCCGGTCCGCGAGCAATTGGAGGACACCGGCCGCGTGCTCGAGTTCTTCGGCACTCGGTTGTCGCGGTGCCGGCGGATGCTCGGCGTCCGGTCTACCCATGGTGCACCTCCGTGCGCTCGACGTTGTTCACCGGGCCGCGTGAGCAGCTGGGCCAGGATCGGAGCGCCCCGACGAGTGCCGCGGCCGCGATGATCGCGAGGACCAGAGAGATGGGCCCGATACCGATGATGGTACCGCCCCACCCTGCAAGTGGGTAGGTGATGAGCCACCACCCGTGGGCGAGGGAGAACTGCGCTGCGAACACATCGGGCAGGTCGTGGTCGGAGATGTGGTCGCGAATGACGCGGCCCATCGGCGCGAGCGTCGCAGAGTACCCGAGACCGAGCGCGAACCAGAGCACGCTCACCGCGGGAATCGCCCAACTCTCAGGGGTGAGGGCGATGAGGGGCCACAGCGCCGGTGTGATCACGATCATGAGCGTGAGGCCGGAGACCATGTAGCGGCGGACGCCGACGCGAGCGATGAGGGTGGGCATCAGCACGGCCGACGTCATGCAGCCGAGGCCGAATGCGGCGAGCACGGAGGCGGACTGGGGTTCGCTGCCGCCGAGTTCGCCGCGGACCATCGGAACGGTGAGTACCTGAATGATGGCCCCGACGGCGGCCAGCGCGAGGTGGAGCAGGAGGATCCCGCGCAGGATCGGCATGCGGAACATCATGCGGCTCCCGCGTGTGAGCTGCTGTCGGAACGGGGGGCGCTCCTCGGCGGGTGGTCGGGGCAGGGCGACCGAGAGGATGAGCGTGGCCGAGGCGGCGAAGCCGACGGCCGTGCCGAAGAACAGCGCGGATGAGGGCATCGCGAGGAGGAGGAGGCCCGCGAGCGCCGGGGAGGCGAGCGTCTCGAGGTCGTAGGCGAGTCGGGAGAGGGCGAGCGCTCCGGTGTAGGCGTTCCGATCGGTGACGACGGTGGGAATCGCGGCCTGGAACGTGGGCGTGAACAGGGCGGATGCCGCCTGCAGTACGAAGATCAGCGCGTAGGCCTGAGCGAGCCCGTCGATGAACGGGAGAGCTGCGGCGACTCCGCAGCGGAGAATGTCGGTGCCGATGAGCAAGCGGCGCGCGCCGATGCGGGCCGCAATAACCGGCGCGAGCGGACCGACGACGAGGTACGTGCACATCTTGATCGCCATGATCGTGCCCAGTACCGCGGATGCCTCGCCCCCGGCGAGGTCGAAGGCGAGGAAGCCGATCGCGATGGTGGCGAGCCCCGTGCCGACGAGTGCGACGATGTGCGCGGCGAAGAGGCGCCGGAAGGTGGGGTACCGCAGTGCGAGGAACATGCACCCAGTATTTGCGTGGTTGCGCAAATATGCAAGAGAAGCGTGAAAAGTGATACTCTGCACACGATGGGTGCGCAGACTCCGGAGGTGACGGGGCACCCGCAGGCGAATCGTCGCGCGGGGGCCGCCCCCGCCGTGCCCGGCCTGGCGCTCACCAGGGTGAGCGCGGCAGAGCAGGTGGCCGAGCTGCTCACGACGCAGATCCTCGAGGGGGTGCTGGGGGCCGGGGAACGATTGCGCGAGAGTGCGCTCGCGACGCAGCTCGGGATCTCGCGGAACTCCGTCCGCGAAGGGATCCGCCTCCTCGAGCAGAGTCGCCTCGTGCGCTACGAGATGCACCGCGGTGCGGTCGTTGCGACGCCCTCGGTGGAAGAGCTCGACGACCTCTACGTGACGCGGAAGCGGTTGGAGGGCGCCGCTGCCGCGGTGACCCCCGATGCCGAGCAGCTCGCTGCGCTGCACCGCGCGTTCGACCACTTCATCGTCGTCGCGGAGCGCGGACAGGCCCGCGAGATCGTCGCCGCCGACCTCGCTTTCCATGCGGAGATGGTCTCACTGCTCGGGAGTCGGCGGATCGACGAGTTCTACGCCGGGGTCTCGACCGAGATGGGCTACTACCTCATGCTGCTCTCCTACGTCGACCACGAGCACGAGCGCCCGTGGGAGACGCTCGTGCCGCATCACCGGGAGCTGCTCGACGCGCTCGGGAGCGGGCGCCCGGAGGTCGCGCGTGCCGCGATCGAGCAGCACCTCGACGAGAATCACGCGAGGATCCGGCAGATTCTGCTCGACGCCTGAGGTGTGGGCCCCGTCGGCTCATGTCATGCTCGAGTCTGCGCTGTTGCGAACGTCGAGCGCATGTGATCCTTCAGATGGGTCAAGGCTTCGTGCGAAGAACTTCCGCGTGCAGCCGTGTAGAGGTAGAGCACTTGAGAGACGTCCCCTGGAAGCGCCAGGGTCTCGAACTCGACATCGAGACGCCCCAAGGCGGGATGGTTGAGACGCTTCGTGCCGTGGGTGCGCTGGTGCACCTTGTGCGCTGACCACCAACGCCGGAATTCGGGACTGGCGAGCGAGAGCTCTCCGACGAGCTGTTGAGTTTCCGTGCTCTCCGGCATGTCGGCCGCGTCGAAGCGTAACGCCTCCACCGCGTTGCGCGCCTGCGTGCTCCAGTCGAGGAAGAGCGCGCGTGCCGCATCGTCGAGGAACATCCAGCGAGCGTAGTTGCGATGCTTCGCGGGCATCGAGTCGAAGTCAGCGAACAGCGCGCGGGCCAGCGGGTTCGACGCGAGAATGTCGGTTCGACGACCGAGAATCAGTGCCGGCTGAGATTCGAACGATGAGAGGAGTTGGTGCAGGCCGGGTCTCACGCGCTGCACCGTCGGCCGAGCGTCACCACTCGCGACTTCGCCGGGCTGGAGGAGTGTTCGGAGGTAGGTGCTTCCCGCGTGGTCGAGATCGAGAGCCCGGATCAGTGCATCGAGGACTTGGTGCGACGGGGTGATGTTGCGGCCCTGCTCCAACCGGGTGTAGTAATCCGTGGATACGCCCGCCAGCAACGCCACTTCCTCGCGCCGAAGTCCGGGAACCCGACGGATTCGACTGTCGGGGAGCAGGCCCGCAGTATCGGGGCTTCGTCTTGCGCGGGCGCGGCGAAGAAACTCGCCCAGCTCCCGATGCCGATCGCTCATGCGAACCATTCTCTCGCGCTTCAGGGCCGGGTGGAACCCGCCCGCTCGCTGGTTGTTGGCGTGCATATCGACGCGCCAACAACCAGCGAATATTTAACGCGCGTAGTCCGTGGTGTGCGCGAGTTCACGTGCGGCGAGAACCTCGGCTTTGAGCGCATCTGCTTTGCTCTCGGCCAAGCTGGAGGAGTCTGAACCGAGTTGCTGACGCAGCGGCCCGCCCGCTCCATGAGCGATGGTGACGAGTGCGGCAGCAGCGCGGTCAGGATCCCCTGGCTGTGTTCCGGGCATCGCCTGGTGCGTGACGATCATCTCCCGAATGCCCGGGTACGCGTCGAAGGCGCTGGAGGTGAGCGCGAGTGAATCATCGGTCAGGAACGAGGTGTTGAAGTAGCCGGGTTCGACGATCGTGACGTCGATGCCGAAATCGACGACCTCTGCGGCCAAGGACTCCGACAATCCTTCGATGGCGAACTTCGCTGCGCTGTAGAGGCCCCATCCCGGGAACGCCACGAGTCCGACGATCGAGGAGATGTTCACGATGTGGCCACTCCGTGCGGCACGCATGTGCGGCAGGACCGATCGGATCACATTCCAGGTGCCGATCAGCTGCACGTCGAACATCGTGCGAATGTCCTCGTTGCTCGTCTCCTCTACGGCGCCCAGGATGCCGTAACCAGCATTGTTGACCACGACGTCGATATGACCGAAACGATCGTATGCCTTTGCGACCGCTGCGCTCACCTGTTCCTCATCTGTGAGTGGCGCTTCAAAGCACAGCAGGTGCGTCGTGTCAGTGTCGCCGAGACCGGCGAGAAGCCGGTCGGAGGAACGCGTGGTTGCCGCAACGTAATCACCGCGGCCGAGCAGATGCGTGATGAGTGCCATGCCGAGTCCGCGGGAAGCCCCGGTGACGAACCATACGGCAGGACGGTCAGTGGGATAGGTCATGAATTCCTCCAAGCTGTTGGAATTCCATCCTCATCCGCTTCGAACTCCCCGCGCGCTCGACCTCTGGCCCCGCTGCGCCTAGGACTCTGAGACCCATGATGATTGCCACGCGCACTCGACGGGCATAATATAAATGGCAGCATCGGCGAGGTCGGTGCCGCTCACGCGCGAGAGCCGACGTGCGGAGCGCTCCCCATCAGAAGGATGAAGATGTCCATCGAACCGTCGCCCCGCGCGCTCGCGCACACCCTCCGAGCCAGGCATTTGTCGATGATCGCGCTGGGCGGGGTGATCGGAGCGGGGCTGCTCGTGGCCTCCAGCGGAGCGATCGTGTCCGCCGGGCCCGCCGTCGTGCTCGCCTATGCCGGAGGCGGGCTCCTCGTCGTACTGGTCATGCGGATGCTCGGTGAAATGGCCTCGGTGTCGCCGGAGACCGGATCCTTCTCGAGCTACGCGAGTCGCTTCATCGGACACTGGGCCGGCACGGCGGTCGGGTGGCTGTACTGGTGGTTCTGGAGCGTGGCGGTCGGCATCGAGGCCACCGCGGCGGCCGTGATCATCTCGGAATGGGTACCCGCGCTGCCTCAGTGGGTGTGTGCGCTCGCGCTCACCGTGCTCTTCCTCGTCATCAACCTCGTCTCCGTCGGATCGTTCGGAGAGTTCGAGTTCTGGTTCTCATCGATCAAGGTGGGCACGATCGTGGCGTTCCTCATCGTCGGGGTGCTGCTGATCGCCGGGGTCATCCCCAATGGAACCGCGTCGCTCGGCAATCTCGTCGGCGAGGGTGCCGGGGGATTCATGCCGCACGGCATCGGTGGCGTGCTCGCCGCCTTCCTGCCCGTCGTGTTCTCCATGTTCGGTGCCGAGGTCGCGACGATCGCCGCGGGCGAGTCGATGCATCCCCGCGATGCCGTGCGGAAGGCCGTGAACTCGGTCGTCGCGCGGATCCTGCTGTTCTACATCGGCTCGATGCTCGTCGTCGTGACGGTGCTGCCGTGGGATCGGATCCAAGCTGGGGTGAGCCCCTTCGTCTCGGTACTCGACGCCGCAGGATTCGCGTGGGCCGGGACCGCCATGAACGTCATCGTGGTGACCGCGCTCCTCTCGACGCTGAACGCCGCCCTCTACAGCTCCTCTCGCATGGTGTTCTCCCTCGCGCAGCGCGGCGGGGCGCCCCGGAGCATGACCCGGGTGTCGCGGCGGGGTGCCCCGTCCGCGGCGATCCTCTTCTCAGCCGTGATCGGACTCGTCTGCGTCGTCCTGAACTACACCGCCCCCGACGCGGTCTTCTCGTTCCTCGTGAACTCCACGGGTGGACTGGTGATCGTGATCTGGGCCGTCATCGCCGTCTCCCAGCTGCGCAGCCGGAGGATCCTCGCCGGGCAGGGGATCGACGCCGCGGCTCAGGAAGGGGTGAGCCGCATGTGGGGATTCCCAGTGCTCAACTGGGTCGTGATCGCCGCGCTCGCCGGACTGCTCATCTCCATGTTCTTCGCCGGAGGGCAGCGACTCGTCGAGGTGACGACGAGCGCGATCGTCACCGCGCTCGCCGTCACCGTCGGTCTCGTACTGCAGCGACGCCGGGCAGTCCCGGATCAGCTCGTCGAGGAGCGCCGCGCCAGGTTGTAGAACCGGATCTCCTGGTACTCCTCGAGTCCCTCGGAACTGCCCTCGCGTCCGAGCCCCGAGGCCTTCGTCCCGCCGAAGGGCGCCGCGACGTTCGACACGATCCCCTGGTTGATGCCGACCATGCCGGCGTCGAGGCGGTCGGCGACGTCGAAGGCACGGTCGATGTTCTCGCTGAACACGTAGCTCGCGAGCCCGAACGGGGTCGAGTTCGCGCGGGCGATCCCGTCCTCCTCGTCGGAGAAGCGGGCGATCGACGCGATCGGTCCGAAAATCTCGGTCTGTGCGATCTCGGCGCTCTCGGGCACGCGGTCGAGCACCGTCGCCTCGAAGAAGTGCCCGGCGCCATCGGGGGCCGAACCGCCGAGTCGCAGGTCGGCGCCCTGGGCGACGGCGTCCTCGACGAGACGGGTGAACCCGTTCACGGCGCGGTCGTCGATCACCGGCCCGAGGGTCACGCCCTCGGCGAGTCCGTTGCCGAGCACCGCGGCGCGCATGCGCTCGGTGAAGCCCTCGACGAAGGCGTCGGCGATGCCGTCCTGCACGAGGATGCGGTTAGCCGCCACGCAGGACTGGCCGCCGTTCCGCAGCTTCGCGACGACGGCACCCTCGACGGCGCGCTCGAGATCGGCGTCGTCGAAGACGAGGAGCGGGGCATTGCCACCGAGCTCCATGGAGCTCTTGATGACGTGCTTCGCCGCCTGCCCGAGCAGCACGCTGCCGACGCCGGTCGACCCGGTGAACGACACCTTGCGCACTCGAGAGTCTGCCATCAGCGCTTCACTGAACGCACCGGCGCGCGTCGTCGTCACGACCTGCACGAGCTCCTCGGGCACTCCGGCCTCGACGAAGATCTCGGCCACGACGAGCGTGGTGAGCGGCGTGAGTGCCGCGGGTTTCACGACCGACCCGCAGCCCACGGCGATGGCGGGCGCGATTTTGCGGGTCGCCATTGCCATCGGGAAGTTCCACGGCGTGATGAGGAGCGCCGTGCCGATCGGTCCACGCGAGGTCAGGATCGTCGACCCTCCCACGGGGTTCTCGCGGTAGTTGCCCGCCGGGCGCAGTGCCTCCTCGGCGTACCAGCGGACGTAGTCGGCGGCGTACTGCACCTCGCCCAGGGCTTCGGCGAGCGGTTTGCCCATCTCGCGGGTGATGACGGCGGCCAGGCGATCCCGCTGCTCGATGAGCAGGCCGTAGGCGCGGTGGAGCACGTCGGAGCGGTGACGCGCCGTCGTCCTGGCCCACGCGGCGCCGGCGCGGTCGGCGCGCTCGAGGGCGATGAGCGCGTCGTCGGTCGAGTGGTCCGGTGGTGTGGCGATGACCCGCTCGGTGGCTGGGTCGCGCACCTCGAAGGTGTCGGTGGTGCCGAGACCGAGTCGGTCGAGCGTCACGCTCGCAAGTGCCTCGTCGGTGCGGCGGAGGAGATCCTGATCGATCGACTGCTCGTTCATCGTGCCACCGCCAGTTCCGGTGCGGGCGCACCGCTCGTAACGTCCAATGCATGGCCGACCGCCGCGACGATCCCCCTGACCTCTGCGTCAGTGCTGGTGAACGGCGGACTGATCTGCACCACGTTCCCGCGCAGAGGGCGCGCGATCCATCCCTGCTCGACCATGGCGTCGGTGACGCGCTCGGCGGAGTGCTCGGGCCGGAGCTCGATGCCGCCGAGGAAGCCCGCGACCCGGGTCGCGGCCACGCGCGGATCTGCGGCGATGCCAGCGAGCTCGTGCGCGAGGACGCCCTCCAGAGTGCGGACGCGCCCGAGGAGCCCGTCGCGCTCGATGATCTCGAGGTTCTTCAGCGCGAGTGCGGCGGAAGTGGCGTGACCCGAGTAGGTGGTGCCGTGGCGGTACATCGGGGCGTCGTCAGCGTAGAACGGCTCCCAGACCTCGGGGGCCACGATGATGCCGCCGACCGCCGAGTAGCCCGACGAGATGCCCTTCGCCATCGTGATGATGTCGGGTCGGATCCCGTAGCGCTCCGAGGCGAACCAGGCGCCCGTGCGCCCGAAGCCGGTGATGACCTCGTCGGCGATGAAGAGGATGTCGTGCTCGTCCGCGATGCGCTGCAGCCCCTCGAGATACCCGGGAGTCGGCGGAATCACTCCGCCGGTCCCCTGAATGGGCTCGGCGATGATCGCGGCGATGCGGTCGGGCCCGATCTCGGCGACCTGCGCGCGGACTCGGTCGATGTCTGCAGTGTCGATGCGCGCCGTCTCGGGGACGAGCGAATCCGTGCCGTAGCCTTCGCGGTTGAAGTCGAGGCCGGCGACGCTCGTGCCGTACGCGTGCAGGCCGTGGTAGGCGAGGTCTCGGCTCAGGACGATCGTCTTCTCGTGCCGACCGCGCAGCTGCCAGTAGCGCCTGGCGAGCTTCAGGGCGACATCGATGGAGTCGGATCCGCCGCTGTTGAGGATCACCTTGGCGTCGTCGATCGGTGCGAGGTCGCTGACGCGTTCCGCGAGTTCGACTGCGCGGTCGTTCAGGTACCTCCCGAAGACGTGGTACGTCTCGAGCGTGCGCATCTGCTCGGCTGCGACCTCGGCCATCTCGGCTCTGCCGTGACCGATATTCGCGTGCCACAGTCCTGCGGTGCCATCGAAGAGCCGTTGTCCCTCGCTGGTGAAGACGTAGTTCCCCTCGCCGCGAGTGATGACGAGCTGGCGTCCGAGCACTGAGGGCATGTGGGCTTGGGCGCTCCAGAGTGCGGGTCCGGTGCGGGCGGGTGCGGTCACGATGATCAGATCTCCTTCGGTCCGAGAGGCCGGAAATCGGCCAGTGCGTCTGATTGTAGGGCAATGCTATGATCTGCGATAGAGCCAGGTCGGTGCGGACCCCGCGACGGCCTCGGCGCACACGGATAACTGCGATGAAGGAGGACGGATGCGCACGCATGCCGTATCAGTGCTGGCCGGCGACGGAATCGGTCCGGAGGTGATGCCCGAGGCGATGGCGGTGCTCGACGATGCCGTCGCGCCGCACGGTATCCGGTTCGAATGGCGCGAACACCCGTGGGGGAGCGACTACTACCGTCGCCACGGCCGGATGATGCCGACGGACGCCATCGAGACGATGGCGGAAACCGACGCCGTCTTTCTCGGGGCGGTCGGCGACCCGGCGGTCTCGGATGTCGAGACGCTCTGGGGCATGCTCATTCCGATCAGGCGCGAGTTCGATCAGTACGTGAATCTCCGCCCGGTGCGCTCGTTCCGCGGGATCGCCTCCTCGCTGGCCGGCGATCCGGAGATCGACCTCGTGATCGTGCGCGAGAACGTCGAGGGAGAGTACTCGGAGGTCGGCGGACGGGCGTACCGAGGCACCCCGTACGAGGCCGCCTACCAGCAGGCCCTGTTCACTCGGTTCGGCGTCGAGCGCGTCGCGCGATTCGCCGTCGAGCGCGCACGCGAACGGAGCGGGCGGATCGTCTCGGCGACGAAGTCGAACGGCATCATCCACACCATGCCTTTCTGGGACGAGGTCGTCGCCGAAGTGGTGGCGCACGCCGACGCGAACCTGCAGCTCGAATCGGTTCTCATCGACGCGCTCGCCGCGCGCATGGTGCGCTCGCCGCAAAGCCTCGACGTCATCGTCGCCTCAAACCTCTTCGGGGACATTCTCTCCGACCTCGCGGCCGGGGCTGTGGGGTCGATCGGGATCGCGCCGAGTGCGAACCTCAACCCCGAGCGGAGGTACCCCTCCATGTTCGAACCGGTGCACGGGTCTGCTCCGGACATTGCCGGCCGGGGCGTCGCAAACCCGATCGGTCAGATCTGGGCCGGCGCCATGATGCTGCGGCATTTCGGTTATTGCGAGATCGCCGAGCAGGTGGAGTCGGCGTTCACCGGGGTGATCGAAGCTGGGATCGTGACCCCTGACCTCGGGGGATCGTCCACGACCGTCGAGGTGGGTTCGGCCGTGCGTGCACGGCTGGCCGATCAGGGTGGAGCGAGCTGAGGTGCATGTTACGAAAGCGAGTCTCGTCCATTTCGTAATTGTTGGATTGTTGACAATCCTCATAGAACGTGTTTATTCTCGCTTCAACACGAGCACCGCAGCCGTGGGTTCACGAATTTTCCGGGAGGGCGCATGCACAGCCTCGAGGTGACGGATCTGAAGATCTCGATCGGAGGCCGCACGATCGTGAACGGCATCTCGTTCGCCGTCGGCCAGGGCCAGCGGGTCTGCCTGCTCGGTCAGTCGGGTTCGGGGAAGTCGCTCACCGCAGCCGCCGTACTCGGCCGCCTCCCCGCCAACGCCGTGACGGAGGGCAGTATCAAGATCAACGGCGTCGAGGTGCTCGGGCGTCCGGCGTCGAAGCGCCCGGACGAGGCCCGGGTGGCCATGGTCTTCCAGGACTCCGCCGTCGCACTGAACCCGCTCGTCCGCATTCGCGAGCAGCTCGTCGAACCGCTGCGGCGGCATCGAGGACTGTCGCGTCAGGACGCCCTCGCCGCCGCCGTGGAGCTGGCCGACTCCGTCGGGCTGCCCGACCCCGAGCACCTCATCAGTCGGTTCTCCGCAGAGCTCTCCGGCGGCCAGCGTCAGCGCGTCTGCATCGCACTCGCGCTCGCCTGCAACACCCGCCTCATGGTCGCGGACGAACCGACGACGGCGCTCGACGTCGTCACGCAGGCCAAGGTGCTGAACGTGCTGAAGCGCTACACGGCAGGTCAGAACACGCCCGCGCTGCTCTTCATCACCCACGACTTCGCCGTCGCATCGGAACTGTGCAGCGACTCCGTCGTGCTCAAGGACGGAGAGATCGTCGAGCAGGGGCAGATCCACTCGATCTTCGCGAACCCCGAGAAGCCGTACACGCGCGAGCTCATCCGGGCGGCGCGGTCCGCGACGATCGAACCCTACATCGAACGGTTTCGCGCCGAGTGCGCGGCAGGGACGCCGTGCGCTCCCGAGCCGCGGAAGGCGTTCTACGACATCGGCGAGGTCAGCCGGGAGTACCGGATGCCGAGGAAGCGCCTGTTCGCGCCCCGTGAGATGAAACCGGCGCTGCACCCGACGAGTCTCACCATCGGCGCTGGAGAGCGCGTCGGCATCGTCGGGGTGAGCGGTTCAGGAAAGACGACGCTCCTGCGGCTCATGCTCGCGCTCGAGGAGACGGACACCGGTGCCGTGACCTGCCAGGGCAAGACGGTGCACCCCGCCGATGTGCGTCACCTCCGGTGGTACCGGCGTCGCGTGCAGTACGTCCCGCAGGATCCTGCGAGCACGCTCGACCCGCTGATGACGGTGCAGGCGCTGGTCAGGGAACCGCTCGTTCGGCTCAACGTCGCGGGCGACCATGACGCCATGGTGCACGAGGCCCTCGACTCGGTGGGACTCGACCAGAAGTTCCTCAAGCGGCGGGCAAACGAGCTCTCAGGTGGGCAGGCTCAGCGCCTCGCCATCGCACGGGCGATCGCGACGCGACCCGACTTCCTGCTGGCAGACGAACCCGTCAGCGGCCTCGATCTCCCGATGCGCGAGTCGATCGTCCGGCTCATGCGCAGCGTCTCCGAAGAGCGCGGCACCGGCATTGCCGTCGTCTCGCACGACCTGGCGATGGTCGCGAGCCTGTGCGAGCGCACCATCGTCATGCACGCGGGCGAAGTGGTCGAGGATCGGCCAACCGCAGAACTCCTCTCGGAGCCGCGGCACCCGCGTACCCGGGAGCTGCGGGACGCGATCCCGACCCTGCATGTTCTCCCTGCAGACCTCACCACCGAAAGGAGGACGGCATGACGCTCTCGACCCAGGCCGTCCCGGCCATGCGGCGCGCGCAGCGCCGCACCTCCCTCTCCAGTACTTCGCGGGCCGCCATCATCTCGACGGTGTCGCGCATCGTCACGATCCTCGGCGTGATCTTCCTCCTCGGCATCCTGCCGATCCTCTCGGGCCGCGATATCGCGATGTCGGTCTTCCGGTCGCGCTACGCCGAGGGCGAGGCCTCGCCCGAGGCGCTCGAGTCCATCCGGGATGAACTCGGACTCGACGGAGGCGCGCTGGGCGCGTTCTTCGCCTGGCTCGGCAACGCCGTGCAGGGTGACTTCGGCGTCTCATGGGCGACGCGGAAGCCGGTACTGCCCGATATGCTCTCCGCACTCGGCGCCTCGCTCACGCTCATGATCGCCGCCCTCGTGGTGGCGCTCATCCTCGGATCCCTGCTCACCATCCCCACGTTCCGCCGTGGCCTGAACGGACGCTCCGACCGCACCGGCGGCGGTCTCGCGGCCGCCTTCACCGCGCTCCCCGAGTTCCTGCTCGCGTCGGTGCTGCTCGTCGTCTTCGCCGTCTGGCTCGGGTGGTTCCCGCCGTTCGGATGGCGGGGCGTGCACTACCTTGTACTCCCGGCGCTCTCCATGGGTCTGCCCGCCGGCGGCTTCCTCGGCCGCCTGATGTCCGACGCGCTCGCGAGTACCTTCAGCGAGCGCTGGGTCGCCACCTGGCAGGTCGCCGGCTACTCGCGGACCCGCATCGTCTTCGCGGCGATCCGGCGCACGCTTCCGGGCGTCACCGCTCCCATGTCCCTGATCCTCGTCGGCATCACGGCAGGCGCCGTAGTCGTCGAGCAGGTGTACGCGATTCCCGGCATCGGCCGAGCCACGCTCGCCGCAGCACAGTCCCAGGATCTCCCGAGCCTGCAGGCCGGAGTGATCCTCCTCATGCTCCTGGCCGTGGTACTCGGAATCTTTGCCACCGGAGTGCGGCGCATTCTCCTCGGCCCGGCGCTCCGCTCGAACTCGCTCCCGGCCGCAGTGCCGAAGACGCCCAGCTCGAAGTGGGCGCTGGTGCTGCCTGCCGCGATGCTGCTCATCCTCGTCGTCATGTTGCTCTCTGGTCTGCCGCGCGATCCGTTCTCGCTCGATTACACCCGTCTGCAGCCGCCGAGCTGGGAGGTGCCGCTCGGCACCGATGCCAACGGTCGCGACGTGCTGGCCCGTATTTCGCACGGTGCAATGTCGACCATCGGATTGGGTGCGATCGTGGCCGCGATCTGCCTGGCGATCGGTCTCTTCATCGGCATGTTCCCGAACCTCGGCGCCGGCCCTATCGAGGTCACCAACGCCGCGCCGCCGATCATCGCCGGACTCATCGTGGCTGCCGTCCTGGGGCCCTCGTCGTTCGGCGCGGCACTCGCGGTCACGGTCGTCAGTTGGGCGCCCCTCGCCGCACACACGGCGGCTCTCGTCTCCGAGGTGAAAGCGCAACCCCACGTGAAGATCGCCCCGGTGCTCGGTGTCGGCAACGTTCGACTCATGCTCCGCTACGTGCTGCCGAGCGTCGTCGGTCCCGTCTTCCGGCACGCCTGTCTTCGTCTCCCTGGCATCTGCCTGGCCCTGGCCGCGCTCGGATTCCTGGGACTCGGGCCGCAGCCACCCCAACCGGACTGGGGCTTGGTGCTCGCCGAGGGCCTCCCCTATGTCGAACGGGCGCCTCTGGTAGTGCTCGTACCGGCCGGTGCGCTGGTGATCCTCTCGATCTTCGCCGTATCGCTGTCGAGCTTGAGCTTCGACTTTCGGAACAACCGCACCCGCCTCGGGCGCCGCCGGAACCGTCTCGCCGGCACCGGCGACCCCACGACGTCGACCCTGCAGACCGTTGCGGCGGTCGATCCCGAAGCGGTGGGCCGCTGATCACTTCCGGTCCTCCATCGCGCACACTTCCCCCCAACGTTTCACTCTCCCGCTCACCCCTCCCCGAAAGGAACACCGTGGCCCTCGAACTGCCCCGCCCGAAGTACATCTCCTTCGACATCATCGGCACACTGATCTACTTCGAAATGCGCAAAACCGTCGAGCCGATCGTCGCCGACCGACTCTCGGCCGATGATCTCGAGGCGTTCTTCGACATGTTCAGCTTCGTCCGGTACGACGAGATCCTGGAGTACCGCCCCTACGACGAGGTGCTCGAGCGGTCGTACCGCCGCGTCTGCGAGCGCTTCGGGCTCGAGGTCGCGGACGCCGACGTCGCGGCGATCCAGCGCGACGTGATGACGTGGGGCGCGCACCCCGATGTCGCGGAGCCGCTCGCGAAGATGGCCGAGCACTTCCCGCTCGTCGCCCTGTCGAACGCGGATAATCGCCACCTCGATGCGTTCATCCCGAGGCTCGGCGCGCCGTTCCACGCCGTCTTCACCGCTGAGCAGACCGGAGCCTACAAGCCGCGCATCCAGGCGTTCGACTACATGCTCGACCAGCTCGACGCTCGCCCGGAGGACTTCCTCCACATCTCCTCGCATCAGCACTACGACCACATCCCGATGGAGAAGCTGGGCTTTACGAACAAGGTCTTCTTCGACCGCGGATACGACCCTGATCTCCCGTACTACGGCGCGGTCCGAGTGACGTCGCTCGACGAGGTCAACCGTGCTCTCGGCATCGCCTGAGCACTGAACTTCCCTCCCCCCCCCCTCCCCTCACCTGACCTTCGAAAGGCACACCATGAACACCAAATTCGGTCGCAGAGTCGCGACCGCCTGTGCGTTGACTGCCGGAGGAGCACTCGTGCTCACCGGTTGCTTCAGCGGTGGCAGCGGAGGTGGCGCGAGTTCAGACGACGCGCGCATCTCGGTTGCGATGCTGCAGCCGCCGAACGCCGGTATGAGCCCGTTCAGCGACGACATCGGCAAGCTCACACGCCTCAGCATCGCCGAGACGCTCGTGAACCTCAACGAAGACCTCGAGATCGAGCCGATGCTCGCCACGGAGTGGGAGCAGACGGACGACACGACCTGGGTCTTCACCCTGCGTGAGAACGTGGTGTTCCAGGACGGAACGCCGTTCACCGCGGAGACGGTGAAGAACTCGCTGGACAAGGCCGTCGCGGCCGCGCCCCCGCCCCGCGCGCTGAACGGCGTCGAGATCTCGACCGAGGTGACGGGCGAGCACGAGATTACGATCACGACCGACGCGCCCGACGCGCTCATTCCGAACCGGCTCGCGAGCGGTCAGCTCTCGATGTTCGCAGAATCGGCCTACGGCGATGACGGCACGGTGAATCCGGCAGGCACGGGTACCGGTCCTTTCGTGCTCACCGAGTTGAACGGCACGACCACCGCGACGCTCGATCGCTTCGAGGACTACTGGGACGACCCCGCGATCCTCGCGGGGATCGACGTGTCGTTCGTGCCGGACGGTGCGGCACGTGCTGCGGCGATCCGATCGGGAGAGGCCGATGTGGCCGAGACGATCCCGGTCTCCCAGGTCAGCCTCCTCGAAGAGGATCAGGTGCACGAGGTCGAGATGCCCCGGACGACGATGCTGGCGCTGAACAACTCGGACGGTCCGTTCGCCGACCCTGCGGTCCGCGCCGCGGCACGGAAAGCGATCGACGCCTCGGGCATCATCGATTCGGTCTATGAGGGTCAGGCGGACTTCTCCGGCGGCCTCCTCGGGCCCGCGATTCCCTGGGCGGCTGACCTCCGCGGAGACGTCGCGAGCGACGTGGAACCCGCCAAGGTAGACGGCGTGCCGATCACGATCGCGACCTACTCGGACCGAGCAGAGAACCCGGAGATCCTGGTGCAGCTCGAGAGTCAGCTCGAAGCCGCGGGATTCGAGGTCACGCAGGATGTGCGCGAGTACATCAGCATGGAGACCGAGATGCTTGATGGATCATTCGATGCCGTCGTGTACTCGCGCGGCACACTGCTCGACACCGGTGACCCGCTGTCGTTCCTCGCGGCTGACTTCAGCTGCGAGGGCGGCTACAACATGGCCCAGCTGTGCGACGAGAACGTTGACGCGATCATCGAGCGCGGGTCCCAGGCGGAGGCCGGGCCGGAGCGGCAGGAAGCCACCATGGACGCCGAGACCGCGATTCTCAGGCAGAACGCGGTGATCCCCATCGTGAACGAGCGCGTGGTGCAGGCCGAGACCGGCACGTTCGTGGACATCGTTCGCGACCCGCTCGAGCGCCGCCTGATCTCCACCGAAACGAAACCGGCTGAGTGATCCCTCGTCGGCGCCGCGGGCACTCCGCGGCGCCGACGATCCCTCCCCGAACCTCGCTACACCCACCCCCGACGAAACCGGAGCACCCGATCGTGAAGATGCACTCCTACTGGCTCGATACCGCGACGCCGAGCGGAGATTACACCCAGACCGAGATTCCGAAGGAGGTCGATGTGGCCGTCGTCGGCGGCGGCTTCACCGGGCTTTCGACGGCCTATCACGCGGCGAAGGCCGGGAAGTCTGTCGCGCTCCTCGAGGCACGGGACGTCATGTGGGGCGCTTCCGGACGGAACGGCGGCATGGCGACCACCGGTCTTGCGGTCGGATTCCGCGACGCGATCAAGCGGTACGGAGAGCAGCGCGCGATCGGCTACTTCCGCGAGTACAACGAGGCGATCGATCTCATCGAGAACTTCGTCAGAGAGCATGACCTCGACGTCGACTACGAGCGCTCGGGCAAGATGACGCTCGCCTACAAGGAGTCGCACTGGGCGGGCCTGCAGCAGTCGGCCGAAACGTTGAAGCGTCTCGTGGACCAGCCGGTGCAGCTCGTCGATCGGGAGAACATCCGCAGCGAGATCGGGTCGGACGTCTACTACGGGGCGATGGTCGATCCGCTCGGTGCCGGCATGCACGTCGGCAAGTTCGGACACGAACTCGCTCGGCTCGCCGTCGAGGCCGGGGCGACGATCCACGAGCGCGCCGAGGTTACCGACGTTCGCCGCATCGGGAACAGCACGATCCACGACCTCACCACCAGCCGAGGAACCGTCAGGGCCGGCAAGGTCGTCGTCGGAACGAGTGGATACACCGGTAAGCCGTTCGGGTGGATGCAGCGACGGGTGATCCCGGTCGGCAGCTTCATCGTCGTCACCGAGCCGCTGCCGCAGGACCTCGTTGACGAGCTCCTGCCGAATCGGCGAATGGCGTCCGACAGCAAGAACTTCATCTACTACTTCCGCATCACGCCGGACAACCGACTGCTGTTCGGCGGACGCGCTCGATTCGCGCTCTCCGACCCGTCGCAGGACCGTGAGAGCGGAGAGATTCTGAAGAAGGCCATGCACTACGTCTTCCCCCAGACGCGCGATGCTCGCATCGACTACATGTGGGGCGGGCTGGTCGACATCTCGATGGATCAGATGGTGCACGCGGGAGAGCACGACGGCCTGTTCTATTCGCTGAACTACTCCGGTCACGGGGTGCAGATGGCGAACTACATGGGCAAGGTCATGGCCGAAGTCGTGGACGGGAATCCGCACGCGAACATCTGGCGCGACCTCAAGAACCCGTGGATCCCCGGGTACTTCGGGCACCCATGGCTCCACCTCCGGGTTGGCGGTGCCTACTTCGGTTTGCAGGACAAGCTGAGCTGACCCGGTCGGGTCGACATTACGACGAGAACGAGGAGGCGAGCACGATGAGTCCGTGCGCGTGCGCAACAGCGGCCCCGCAGAGAGCGGGCGCCGACCCGGGCCTGGATGCGCTGGGAATCCCCGGCGGCGGTTTCGTGGCCGGGAACTGGATCACCGAGGAGCTGTCGCTCGCGGTCACCGACCCCGAAGACGACGGCGTGGTCGCCCAGGTGTACGTGGGGGACGAGGTCGACGTCGAGGACGCCGTCGCCGGCGTCGTGCGGAGCTTCCATGACGATGCGTGGGAGTTGTGGGAGCGGCGCGAGACGCTCGAGCGTGCGGCGCGGCTGCTCCGCGACGAAGCGGATCGTATCGCCGCCATTATCGCGGCCGAGAGCAGCAAGACGATCACGGAGGCGACGCGTGAGACCGCGCGCGCGGCGGAGACGCTGCGCCTGTCGGCGGACTCGGCGCATCTGCTCGAGGGAGAGACGCTGCCGTTCGCTGACACGCCTCGCGGGGTGGGTCGTATGGGGTGGAATCGCCGGTCCGCGCTCGGTGTCATTGCGGCCATCACCCCGTTCAACGATCCACTGAACCTTGTGGCGCACAAGGTCGGACCCGCGCTCCTCGCCGGCAACGCCGTCGTGCTGAAGCCGGCGCAAACGACGCCGCTCTCGGCGCTGGCGCTGCAGGACATCCTGCTCCGCGCAGGCATGCCCCCTGGCCGAATGTCGGTGCTGGTGTGCACGCGTGCGGCCGGAACGGCGCTCGTCAGCGACCCTCGTGTCGCAGCGGTCTCGTTCACCGGCGGCCCGGCGACGGGCGATGCCCTCGCTCGTGCCGCTGGAGCGCGGAAAGTGCTCATGGAACTCGGTGGGAACAACGCTGTCGTGGTCTGCGAGGACGGAGACGTTCCCGCGGCTGCCGCCGGTATCGTCGACGGCGCATTCGGCGTCGCGGGCCAGAACTGCCTGTCGGTGCAACGCGTCTACGTGCACGAGAGTCGCTACGCCGAGCTCGAGCGCCTGATCGTTGACGGAACGGAGCGCTTGATCGTCGGCTCGAAGCGCGATACCGCGACCGACGTGGGCCCGCTGATCAGCCAGCGCGAAGCGGAGCGCGTGGAAACCTGGGTGGACGAGGCGGTCGCCTCGGGCGCACGCCTGCTCACCGGTGGTGAGCGCACCGGCGCGTTCTACGCGCCCACGGTGCTGACCGAGGTGCCGGACGAGGCCCGCGTGCTGCGTGACGAGGTCTTCGGGCCCGTGGTGTCGCTGGTGCCGTACGTCGACCTGGACGACGCGTTGGCGCGCGTCAACGACACTGATTTCGGCCTGCATGCCGGGGTCTTCACGGAGTCGGTGAACACGGCGATGTACGCCGCTGAGCGCCTCAGGGTCGGCAGCGTCCTCATCAACGACACCAGCGACTTCCGGATCGACGCCATGCCGTTCGGCGGGTCGAAGCGTTCCGGCGTCGGACGCGAGGGCGTCGCGAGCGCCGTCCTCGAGATGAGCGAGCCGAAGAACATCATCGTCAATCGATTGGGATAACACGCAGATGACCACAGACCTCTTCACCTCAGTACTCCGCACGATCGAGCCCGAGATCAGCACGCCCGCCCCGGTGGTGCTCATCGACGTGGTGCGCGAGAACATCGCCCGCATGCAGGCGTTCGCCGACACGCACGGCAAGCGTTTGCGTCCTCACGTGAAGACGCACAAGAGCGTGCGGCTCGGTCGGATGCAACGGGAGGCGGGCGCGGTTGGTCTCACCGCTGGCAACCTCAGCGAAGCCGAGATCTTCGCGGCGGACGGCTGCTCGGACATCTTCTTGGCCTACCCGATCTGGGCGGTCGGCTCGAAGGCGGAGCGTCTCCGTCGGCTCGCCGGGATCACTGAGCTCAGCGTCGGTGTCGAGAGCGAGGCTGCTGTGGACGCTTTGGCGACCGCGATGGGCGACGACGCCGGGCAGCTCGGCGTGGTCGTCGAGATCGATTGCGGGGCGGGACGTTCCGGGGTGGAGCCGTCAGCCGCGGGTGACCTCGCGGCGCACGCGAGATCCCGTGGGCTGCGCCCGCTCGGCATCTTCACCTACCCCGGACACGGGGGCACCGTCGGCGCCAGAGAAGGCGCGGCCCAGGATCAGGCCGTCGCGCTGCGCGCTGCCGTCGAGTCATTTGCGCCGCACGGAATTCCGGTCTCCGTCGTCAGCGCGGGATCGACCCCGACCGCTGAGCTCTGCACCGATCCCGTGATCACCGAAATTCGTCCGGGCGAGTACATCTTCAACGATCACGACAACGTACGGATCGGGGACTGCCGTCCCGAGCAGATCGGCCTGTTCGTAGCTTCGACGGTCGTCAGCGACCAGGGGCACGAGCACGTGATCGTCGATGCGGGCACGAAGGCCCTCGCGCGCGAGGGGAATCCGGATCGAGGCTTCGGCAACGTTCCCAGCGTGGACGGGGTCCTCTCCAAGCTCAACGAGTACCACGGATTTCTCGCGCTCCCCGAGGGCGGGACCCGACCGGCGGTCGGAGCGACGGTTCCCATTGTTCCCAACCATGTGTGCCCCGTCGTGAACAGCTTCGAGGAACTGATCATCACCGATCGGACGGGCGCGCTCATCGACCGTTGGCCGGTCGATGCCCAAGGCCAGCTCAACTGACGATGCCGCGTTCGCGCATCGTCGCACTCACCGTGAAAGGACCCAGCACATGAACGCAAGCCAGTCAGAGACCCCGCAGCAGATTCTCGAGCGACTGGGACTCGCGCTTCCACCCGTGGACGACGATCCCCACTACACCAACGCCCGAGAGTCCGCAGGCGGTCAGATCTTCATCTCCGGGCAGCTCCCGTACCGCGACGGCGTCCTCCCGATGAGCGGACGTGTCGGCGCGGAGGTGAGCGTTGACGAGGCTCGAGATTTGATGCTCCAGGCGACGCTGAACGGTCTCGCGGTCGCCGCCCACGCCACCGGCGGCCTCGATCGGGTGCGGATGATCCAGATGCTCGCCTTCGTGAACGCTGTCGACGGGTTCGAGCAGCAGTCACGCGTTGCCGACGCGGGTAGCAACCTGCTGACGGACGTTCTCGGTGATGACGGCCGGCACGCTCGCACCGCGATCGGCGTCGCGAGCCTGCCGCGCAACAGTGCGGTCGAGGTGCAGTTCATCTGCGAGGCGAGGCGGTGACCTGGCCAGGTGCCCGAGTCGTCATCACCGGCGCGACAAGTGGGATCGGCGTTGCGGTGGCGAACCGGTTCCGGGAGGCCGGGGCGAGTTTGGTGTTGACCGGGCGCCGGCCCGAGGAGCCCGACGGGTGTCGTGATGCGGACGTCTATCTTGCAGGTGATCTCGCCGACGAGGGGTTCGTGGCGAGCCTGATCGCACGCGCGGTCGAGGAGTTCGGCGAGATCGACGCGCTCGTGCTCTGCCACGGACTGCAGGGTGATGGAGCCTTGGAGGAGATGCCGCTCCAGCGCGCCGCAGCGCTGCTCGAAGCGAACGTGCTGACCGTCTTCTCCGTCGTGCAGCGCGCGATCCCGCATATCCGTGAGGGCGGGGGGTCGATCGTGTGCGTGAGTTCGAGGTTCGGACTCGTCGGAACGCCAGGCCAGGTGATGTACTCGGCCGCCAAGGGCGGCCTGGCGATGTTCGCGCGCGGGGCGGCGATCGAACTCGCCGCCCGAGGAATCAGGGTGAATGTCGCCGCTCCGGGTCTGACGCTCACCCCGCGGATCGCCGAGGGATTCGGTCGGAAGCCCGACCCTGCGGCGTATACGGCCACTCGCGCCGCCTCGATTCCGTTGGGGCGGCTGGCCGAACCGGCCGAGATCGCCGAGCCCGTTTTCTTTCTCGCCTCGCCGGCGGCTTCGTACATCACGGGAGCCGTGCTTCCGATCGATGGAGGCTTCACTGCCGCGTGAACACCCTCGCGGACTTCATCAGATCTAAGGTAGGCTCGCCTTACTATGATGAAACTGGGTCGATCTCGTGCCATTCTGCCCGTTGCCGTCGTGGCGGGGCTCCTACTCACCGGGTGCGCATCAGGCGGTGGCAAGGCTCCGGCGGAGACCGCTGCGGAATCGCCTGGCACGTTCCCGCAGACGGTCAGCACCGCATTCGGTGACGTCACGATCGACGCCGCACCGCAGCGGGTCGTCGCGCTCGGCTGGTCCGACGCCGAGACGGCGCTCGCCCTCGGCGTGCAGCCGGTCGGGGCGTCGGACTGGATCGAAGCGGGAGGCGACGAGGGCGTTGGACCGTGGGCGGCGGGACTCTACGACCAGGCTCCGGAACTCATCGAAACGCTCGAACCCTCCTACGAGATGATTGCGGCACTGGAACCCGACCTCATTCTCGATGTGAAGGGCAGCGGCGATCCCGATCGGTACGAGCGTCTTTCGGAGATCGCTACGACCGTCGGCGTTCCCGAGGGAGGCGAGAGTTACCTCACGACGGTCGAGGAGCAGGTCGGCACGATCGCGACGGCACTGGGGGTGCCGGAGCGCGGTGACGAGCTGCTCGCCGAGGTCGATGCGGCGTTCGACACGGTCGCAAAGGAGCACCCCGATTGGCAGGGGAGAACGGTCTCGAGCGTCGCGAAGACGAGCGAGGGGTGGGGTGCGTACCTCGAAGGCGGCGGCCGTCTTGAGCTGCTGAACCGGCTCGGGTTCGAGCAGAACCCCGAGATCGCGGCTGCGCCCGCGAACTCCGGCGGGTTCTCCGTCGATGTCTCGGGCGAGAACCTGGGACTCATCGACGCCGACCTCATCGTCGCTTCGCCCATATACCTCGACACGACCGCGATCACCGATGACCCGCAGTGGAAGCAGCTGCCGGCGGTCGAGGACGGCCGGGCGATCGTGCTCGAGGGAGAGGTCGCGAAGGCGTTCTCCGCGAACTCGCCGCTCGCGTCGATCTACGTCGCCGAGCAGCTCACCCCGATGATTGAGGACGCGCTGCCGGCCGACTGACGGTAGTATCCGCTCAGCGCTCCATCCATCTGCTCCACTCCCGAGGCCCGGAGGTCACCATCGCACGCCAGCACTCCGGCGTCCGCCTGCGCCGGCGCACGCTCCGACGTCAGCGACCGCGTGTGGTGGGGGCGTCGCTCTGCCTGATCGGGCATCAGTCCTGCGAAGCGCTCGTGCCCGTCGCGATCGGCCTGGCGATCGATACCGCGGTCACGAGGAGCAGCCCGTCGCTCCTGCTGCTCTGCCTCGCGGGGTTCATCCTGCTCTTCGCCGTGCTCATCACCTGCTATCGCTGGTTCGCGCGGTTCGGCGAGGGTGCGGTGATCGATGAGAGCCACGCGCTGCGCACCGAACTCGCCGCCAGGGTCATGGCGCCTGACGGGCCTCGTCGGCGACACGGCGAACTCCTGTCGATCGCCTCATCCGATGCCGACCAGTCGGCGCGGAGCATCATCTGGCTCTCCGGCCTCTGCGGCGCGGGCGCGGCGCTCGCCGTCAGCTGCGGCGTGCTGCTCACCATCGACCTCATGCTTGGCGCGGTGCTCATCGGCACGGCACTGGTTGTGACGGTCGCCCTCAACCTCGTCTCCCCGCTCATCTCGCACCGCGTCGCCGACCAGCAGCGGACCCTCGCCCAAGCATCAGCGCTCGCGACCGACCTCGTCACGGGTCTCCGGGTGCTCCACGGCCTCGGCGCCCAGGAGAATGCCACCGAGCGGTACCGGGCGGTGAGCCGGTCGGTCGAGACAGCGGGGATCCGAGCCGGTACCGCGAAGTCCCTCCAGCTCGGTGCCAGCGTGCTCGCCGGCACCATCGTGCTCGTCGTCTCGGTCGCATTCGCGGGGCTCCTCGCACTCGACGGCGCCATCAGCGTCGGAGCGTTCGTCGCAGCGGTCGGCGCGGCGCAGTTCATCTCGGAACCGCTCACCTCCATCGGGTTCTACCTGCAGATCGGGGCATCGGCGAAGACGAGCGCCGCCAGGGTCGATGCCGTGCTCAGCGGCGAGGCTGGCGCGCAAGAATCCGAGCCCGGCAGGGCGCCGCGCGCGATCGAGGTGCCGGCAGGGGCATTCATCGGGATCGTCGCCGACCCCGCAGAGGTCGAGCGGATCCCGAGCGAGCTCGTTCTGCCGGCGGGGGCCGGGGTGCACATCGAGCCCCATCGTGCCGACCTCTTCGCCGGCTCCATCGCCGATAATCTCGCGCTCGGCGGCATGGCTGGCGACCCGTCGCGGGCGGTCGACGCCGCAGGCGCACGGGAGTTCGTCGAGGCGCAGCCTGCCGGCGTCGACGAGCACGTGCGCGACCGCGGACTCAGCCTGTCCGGCGGTCAGCGGCAGCGACTTGCACTCGCCCGCGCACTGCACACGGACCCCGACGTGCTCGTACTCATCGAGCCGACCACCGCCGTCGACGCCATGACCGAGGAGTCGATCGCCGCGGGCATCCGCGCGCTCAGGCATGAGACTGACGGGCCGGTCCGCACGACGGTCGTGATCACCAGCAGTCCCGTCATGCTCGCCCACACCGATCGGGTGGTCCTCGCCGTCGGCGACGGCGAGCCGATCCACGGCCCGCACCACCACCTGCTCGCGCAGCACGAGGGCTACCGAGAGAGGATCCTCGGATGACCGCGGCACCTCCGCACGCTCGACTGCCGCTCGCCACCGTACGGGGGGTGCGCCGCGCCATCGGCCGCTACGTCCGCAGACAGCGCGCCCTCGCGATTCTCACGATCGCGCTCGCCGCAGCGGCGGCGCTCGCGGGCCTCGTCGCACCCTGGGCCGTCGGGCTGATCGTCGACGTCGTGCTCGGCGGCGGCGATCGCACCCGGGTGCTGGTGCTCGTCGCGTGGGTGGCGGGCGCCGGCGTGCTGAGCGCTGCGCTGCGCACGGTGAGCGCCGCACTCGTCGCCCGCATCGGCCAGCGCGTGCTCGCGCGCATGCGGGAGGACGTCATGGGTGCGGCGCTGCGCCTCCCGTCCGCGCGGATCGAGAGTGCGGGGCGCGGAGACCTCCTGAGTCGAGTGGGCGACGATGTCGCCGTGGTCGGCGGGGTGGTCGCGGGTCTGCTGGCACCGTGGGTGGGAGCGGCACTCACCGTGGTGCTGACGATGGTCGGTTTGTTCGCGCTCGATCCCTGGCTCGCCCTCGCCGGGCTGACGTCGATCCCGGTGTACGTTCTGGCGCTCCGCTGGTATCTTCCCCGTGCCGCACCGCGGTACAGCGCCGAGCGCGCGGCATTCGGCGACCGCGCCGAAGCGCTTGTCTCCTCGCTCGAGGGCATGCCGACGCTCCGCGCGTACGGCGCCGAAGCGCAGCAGCTCGCCACCATCACCGACGCATCGGATCGCGCACGTCGCCTCTCGCGCGATGTCCTCTGGTTCGCGAGCGGTTGGGGCAAGTGGATGAACCTCGCCGAGCTCGTCGGGCTGGGCGCGATCATTGCGACCGGGTTCATGCTCGTATCGACCGACCTGGTCACCGTCGGCGCGGTGACAGCGGCCGCGCTGTACTTCCACCGGCTTTTCAACCCCCTCGGGCTCATCATCTTCAGCTTCGACGACGTGCAGTCGGCGTACGCGAGCCTGCAGCGCATCGTCGGAGTCATCGAGATCCGCCGGGCCGAAGAATCAGATGCCCCTGGTGAGCACCTGCGAGGGACCCTCACGGGGCGCGGCCTCACCCACCGGTACGACACCCACGCGGCACTGAGAGACGTCTCTATCAAGGTCGACGCCGGTGAGCAGGTCGCGCTCGTCGGGGCGAGCGGCGCAGGCAAGTCCACCCTCGCCGTGATCCTGGCCGGCCTCGCCGACCCGAGCGAGGGATCGGTCACCCTGGACGGAGTGCCGATCGAACGTCTCGCCCGGATCCACCCGAGACCGGTAGTGCTGGTGTCGCAGGAGGCTCACATCTTCGCCGGTCCGCTCGTCGAAGACCTGCGCATGGCCAGAGCGGACGCGAGCGACGCAGACATCGCTGCGGCGCTGCAGCTCGTCGGAGCCGATTGGGTGGGCGGCCTCCCCGACGGCATCCGCACCGTCGTCGGCGAGCTTGGCCACCGGCTCACGCCCGAGCAGTCCGCGCAGGTGGCGCTCGCGCGTGCGGCGCTGGCCGATCCGGCAGTGGTGATCCTCGACGAGGCCACGGCAGAGTCCGGCAGCCGGGGCGCACGGAGGCTGGAGCGCGCGGCAGAGGCGATCCTGCAGGATCGCACCGCCGTGGTCGTGGCCCATCGCCTCAGGCAAGCCCAATCCGCCGATCGGGTGCTGGTAATGGACGACGGCCGCATCACCGAGTCAGGTACCCACGACGAACTCGTCGCACAGGCCGGTGCGTACGCGAGACTCTGGGCGGCGTACCGGTCAGGCGGGTAACATCGGGGAGTATGGCAGGACGACACTCCGACCAGAACTCCACGCGCCCGCTCCGGGTCGTCATCACCGGAGCCTCGAGCGGAATCGGCGAAGCCGTGGCCGAACGCTTCCGCTGGGACGGCGCGCAGCTGCTGCTCACCGGGCGCCGTGAGGCGGAGCCCGCTGGCATGCGCGAGGGCGAGCAGTATCTCTCGGGGGACCTCGGGGATGAGACGTTCGCGCAGTCGGTGATCGCCAGCGCCGTCGACGTGTTCGGTGAGATCGACGCGCTGGTGCTCTGCCACGGGCTCCAGGCAGACGGGGCGCTGGAGGAGATGGAGGTCAGCACGGCGGCGCAGGTGCTCGACGCCAATCTGCTCAGTGTCTTCTCGCTGGTCAAGTACGCGATTCCGCACATGCGCGAGCCGGGTGGCTCGATCGTCTGCGTGAGCTCGCGGCTCGGCATCGCGGGCATTCCGAACGAGGTCATGTACACCGCAGCGAAGGGCGGGCTCATCATGTTCGCCAAGGGGGCCGCCGTGGAGCTCGCGCCCCGCGGCATCCGCGTCAATGTCGCAGCGCCCGGCCTCACCCTGACTCCAACGATCACGGACGGATTCGAGCGCCAGGAGGACCCGGAGGCGCACGCCGCCCGCAAGGCGGCGACGATCCCCCTGGGCCGTTTGGCGACCCCCGAGGAGGTTGCCGAACCGATCTTCTTCCTCGCCGCCCCGGCGTCGTCGTACGTCACCGGGGCGGTTCTGCCGATCGACGGCGGGTACACGGCCGCGTAGCGCGGGCCCGGGTAGCGGGGCCGCTGGGGCGCTCACGGGGTGAGCGGTTCTCCGGAGTCGTGCTGTTCCACGATGGGCCTGAGCGCACCGTGCGGGTCGAGGCGCCCGAGGATCCGCTCGGAGATGTCGTGGAGCTCGTCGACCTGTTCGGGGGTCAGCGCGTCGAGCACGAGCTCCCGGACCTCCCTGACGTGACCCGGAGCGGTCTCGACCACGTGCTGCATCCCCGCTTCGGTCAGGTGGGCGAGCGTCGATCGGGAGCGACCAGGCGCCGGTGCGCGGCGGAGCAGGCCGCGCTCCTCGAGCCGGTGCACGACGTGCGAGAGACGCGGCAGTGTCGAGTTCGTGAGCCGGGCAAGGTCGGACATGCGCATCGAGTGGTCCGCCGTCTCCGAGAGGAGGGAGAGCACGCGGTAATCGAAGTGCGTGACCCCCGCGTCACGCCGCAGCTGCGCATCGAGAGCCCCGGGCAGGAGTTCGAGCACCGAAGCCAGACGCACCCACGCGGAGAGTTCGCGAGGAGAGAGCCAGGGAGTCGTCATGCCATCATTCTGCCCCATGGTGCGGTCGTTCCCAGGAACGACCGGTACCGTCGACGTTGTCGCTACAACCTACAGTGACGTGAACCGCAGACCGCCCCACGAAAGGCTCGTATGACGCTGCTCAACCCCTCCGCCCGCACTCCCGTCCTCCGCGACGTCGCACTGCTCGTCGCGCGCGTCGCGCTCGGGGTGATCCTCATCGCTCACGGATGGCAGAAATTCAGCGAGTGGACGATCGCCGGCACTCAAGAGTCGTTCGCAGGCATGGGTATTCCCCTGCCGCAGGTGAGCGCAGTCTTCGTCGCGGGGGCCGAACTCGTCGGGGGAGCGGCGCTCGTCATCGGACTCCTGACCCCGATCGCCGCGCTCGTGAACCTGATCGCCCAGGTCGGGGCCATCGTGCTCGTGCACGCCTCGGCCGGAGTCTTCGTCGACGACGGAGGTTTCGAGCTGGTGCTCGCGATCGCGGCCGGCCTGTTCGTGCTGCTGCTCGCCGGCGGCGGACGCTTCAGCGTCGACCGGTTGTTCAGCCGCTCAGTCGCGTCGCGCGGCAAGTGAGGCACTGTTCGGGGGAGAGGGTGCCTCGAGCGTCTCTCCCCTGAACAGTGTTTCGCGTGCCTACTCCTCGGGTCGGCCGTGCCGGAGCGAGCCGTCCTCGTCGTGCGTGTGCAACTCGTAGTCGTCGAGCGACAGATGATTGTGGAGGGCGAGGTGCACCGCCTCCATGTCGCCCGAGCGCAGCTTCTCGACGATGTCGAGGTGGCTCGGCACGACACGGTCGCGGGTGGCCGTGCTGAAGCCCGACCACTGCGCCATGCAGATGAGTGCCTCAGTGGCGAGGGTCGAATACGCTCGCACCAGTCGCCGATTCCGTCCGTGCTCGACGAGGGTGGTGTGGAACTGCAGATCGAGGCGGCGGAGGTGGTCCCACTGCTCGGCGGCGAGGGCCTCACCCATCTCGGTCGTCACGGCGGTCAGCTCGTCGGCGATGCGGTCGCGCTCGGCCTCGTCGAGCTTCGTGACGATTTCGGCTGCCGCGCACTCGATGACCTCGCGGGCCTCGTAGATCTCAGCGACGTCGCGGTCCGTGATCTCACGGACGAAGACACCGCGGTTGGGCAGGCCGATCAGCAGGCCCTCCTGGACCAGGCGGTGGAGCGCCTCCCGTACCGGCCCCCGCGAGACGCGGAGCTGGCTCGCCACCTGAGCCTCGTTGATCTGATCGCCCGGTTTGAACGCGCCGTCGATGATGCGCTCTCGAAGCTGATCGGAGATGATGACCGCAGTCGGCCGGTGCTCAAGGGCTGAGAGTGCCTGCACTCCACTCATTGCGCCTCCTCAGGATGCGTGCGGAGTCCCGAATTCGAGGCTCTCGTAGGATTGTAAGCAATCTTCGGCGAGAACGCCAACGAGTGTGACGTCGTCTACGGGTGCACCGTTGACTCGTGCGCCGCGTGGTGCGCGGGTTCGAGCTGGATCGTGCAGTGGCTCGTGTCGAAGTGCTCACTGAGGCAGGCGTGCAGCTCGTCGAGGATCTCGTCGTAGCGACCCCAGTCAAGCGTCTCCTCGTCGATGACGACGTGCGCGGACATCGCGTTGACACCCGAGGTGATTGTCCAGGCGTGAAGGTCGTGGACCACTTCCACACCGGGCACCGAGAGCATGTGCTCACGCGTCTGATCGAGGTCGACGTCCTTCGGAGTGCTCTCGAGCAGGATCCGCACCACGTCGCGCAGCAGGCTGTACGCGCGGGGCGCGATGAGGAGTGCGATGGCGAACGCCGCGATCTGGTCCACCCAGTTCCACCCGGTGAAGAGGATGATGAAACCGGCGACGATGACGGCGACCGAGCCCAGCAGGTCCCCGAGCACCTCGAGGTACGCGCCGCGGATGTTGATGCTCTCCTTCTGCCCCGACTGCAGGATGAGCAGAGACACCAGGTTCGCGACGGCGCCGATGATGGCGGCGATGAGCATCGGACCGGTCTCGATCTCCACCTCGCTGCCGATGCGCTGAATCGCGGTGTACACGATCACGATGCAGATCACGCTGAGGATGATGCCGTTGATCATGGCGGCGAGCACCTCGACGCGCATGAGGCCGTACGTGCGCTTGGAGGTGGCGGGGAGCGCGGCGATGAAGGTGGCGATGAGGGCGATGAGCACGCCGGTCGCGTCCGTCAGCATGTGTCCGGCATCTGCCAGCAGGGCGAGCGAACCCGAGATGAACGCGCCGATGACCTGCACGATGAAGATCGTCGCCGTGATGCTGAGCACGATGATCAGCTTCTTGCGGTGCTTGCCGCCAGCAGTCGCGTGACCCTCGAGGCCGTGATCGTGGCTGTGGCCGTGCCCACCGGCTTCGGCGGCCTCGGGGCGGGCGGGGTGCCCGTCACTGAACTCGGCGCCGTGCGTGTGGTCGTGACCGTGGTCGTCGTGGTGTCCGTGCGTTGCCATGGCATCAGACTACCAGGATTGTAAATTGTTGACAATCCTTCGATATGAGATTCCAGGTCTTAGTATCGGGCTCTATGTCTCGACCTGGCGTCTGGGATCCGCTGTGCGTGGATGCGGGCCCGCACCGCACGCAAGGAGGCCCGGATCCCCGCAAGGGGACCCGGGCCTCCGCAAAGCGGTGCCGCGCTACAGTGCGGTACCGCTTTCTCGGCGCCTAGCCGGCTACCGTCGTCGCGCCTTCGGTGACCGTCAGTACCTGGCGCTTGCGAATCGTTCGCGCTGCGAGGACTCCGGCGATGGTCGTCACGATCGACATGAGGACCATGTATCCCGGGATCAGCCAGCCGTAACTCGGTGAAGTGAGCATCGACGTGAAGATCAGTGGCGTGAAGCCCCCGACCACGCCTCCGAGCGAGAAGGCGAGTGACACTCCCGTGTAACGGACGTCAGTCGTGAAGAGGTCCGCGAACATAGTCGAGAGCAGCGCGTAGGTCAGCGGATGCACGAGCGACATGACGAGCACCATGATCGCAAGCAGCACGAATTTGTTGCCGGGGTTCGCGATGAGCAGGTGCACCATCGGGAATGCGACGATCGCCAGAAGGACAGCGCCGACGACGAAGACTCTGCCCTGGCCGTATCGATCTCCGAGGTGTCCGGCGATCGGCATGGTGACCAGCTCCAGAGATGCTCCGAGCACGACCGCCCACAGCAGGAAACTGCTCTCAAAACCGAGGTTGTTCACGCCGAACGTCAGGATGAACGTGGCGAGGAAGTAGAAGAACATGAAGGGTGCGAGAGTGAGCGCGACGCCGCCGAGCACCTGGATCGGCGCATGGCGAAGGGTCGCGAACAGGGGGATCTTCTTCTCGTCACCGGTCTCCTTCACCTGAGCGAACTCGGGGGATTCTTCGACCTTGAGACGGATGAAGAGGCCGATCAAGACGAGCACTGCACTCAGCAGGAAGGGGACGCGCCATCCCCACTGTAGGAAAGCGTCCCCGGGCAGCCCGCTGAAGATCGCGATCACGAGTGTGGAGAGGACGAGGCCCGCCGGGGATCCGACTTGAACCAGGGCGCCCGCAAGGCTCTTCCGGCCGACCGGTGCGTGCTCCACTGCCATCAGCATGGCACCGCCCCATTCGCCCCCAACGCAGAAACCTTGGATCAAGCGCATCGCGACCAGGAGAACGGGTGCCCAGACCCCGATCTGGTCGTAGGTGGGGAGGCAACCGATCAGAAAGGTTGCGACTCCCATGCCGGTCAGGCTGTAGATCAGCATGCGCTTGCGGCCGATGCGGTCGCCGAAGTGACCGAAGACGATTGCTCCGACCGGGCGTGCGAGGAATCCGACTGCGAACGTCGCGAATGCTGCGATCGTTCCCACGAGGGGTTCTTCGGCAGAGAAGAACAGCGCTCCGAGTACCAGGGCGGATGCGGTGCCGTAGACGTAGAAGTCGTACCACTCGATGATGGTGCCGATGACGCTCGAGACGGTGACTTTACGGTCGAGCTTGCGGGATTGGATCTGCATTGATCCGGGTCCTTTCTGATGAGTGTGTTGGAATGTTAGGCAATGCGCCACACGCGACCGTCGAAACGAGGGTCGTTGGTGAGCGCAGGGGTGAATTCTTCTCTTGCGACTGGATCGTGGCCGGCGACGATAATCCCGGTTTTCCCGGATCGGGTGATGGAGAGTCGACGCACCTCTTCGAAGGCATCGAACATGTCGGGCACGTGGTGCGCGATCGAGAAGGGCCGATCGGTCTCGATGTTCTCCTTGAAGTGGCTCGCATCCGAGGCGAGGACGACGGTCGAATCATCATCGAGGGTCACGGTGACGACCTGCATGCCCGGGGTGTGGCCCCCGACGAGATGTGCCGCGACCCCAGGAACGATCGTGTCGACACCGTTGCTCTGGTGCACTCGCCCTTCGTGGTTCACCCGAACGAAGTGCACGATGTCGTCGATCTCGACGATGTGCTGGTAGGGGCCGCGATGGGCGTGACGTCCCGTCCAGAACGCAAGTTCCTGCTCCTGGACGTGGACCCGTGCCTGGGGGAGCTGGGAGGCATATCCGGTGTGATCGTAGTGGAGGTGCGTGATGACGAGATCAGTGATCGCTTCCGGCGGATAGCCCAGTGCTTCGGCGACTTCGAGCGGCGAGCCGAGATGGATCCGGCCGGGTCGCTTGGAGGCGGTCTCCGGAGTGAAGCCCGCATCGATCAGGATCGCGTGACTGCCTCCCGTGACGAGCCACACGAAGTAGTCGATCGGCATGCTGTCGGTTCCGCAGGCGTCGAATCCGTAGAAGTGTTCTCCGCGAACCGCGCTCGGGCGCGTGGCGTATCGGATGAGATACACCGCCTCGGGAGTCCACGTTTCGGGGAGCGCACCTGATGCGCTCATGCTGTTTCGAGACGTCATTTCACGTTCTCCCTACTGCTTCGGAAGGGTGTGATGGGTCACGATGGCTTTCACTTGGGTGTAGCCGATCAGTGCCTCGAACCCCTTTTCGCGCCCGTGACCCGAATGCTTGTACCCCCCGAACGGGATCTCCATGCCCGCGCCGATGAAGCCGTTGATCTGCACCTGACCCGCGTGTATCTCTCGGGAGAACCGGCTCGCCACTCGCAGATCGTTCGTGAAGACGGCTGCTGCGAGACCGTAGTCGCTGTCGTTCGCGATCTCCAGGGCGTCCGCTGCGCTGTCGAACGGGATGATGCACTGGACCGGTCCGAACACTTCGGTACGTGCGATCTCCGAGGCGGAATGCACGCGCAAGACGGTCGGGGCCGCGAACGTCCCTGCGCTGAGGCCGGGCGCTCCAGGCGCTGCGGCGGACCCGATCAGGAGTTCCGCCCCGCTCTCGATCGCCCGTTGCACCAGTTCGAGCACCCGGTCGCGTTGCGACGCGGTGATGAGTGGACCGACGTCGTGCCCGTCCACGCCCGGCCCCACCGTCAGCTTGCGAACATTGTCCAGTACCAGCTGCGTGAACTCTGCTTCCACGTCGCGATGAACGAGGAAGCGAGTCAGTGCCGAGCACGACTGCCCGGAGTTTCGAATGAGCGCGTTCGTAGCTGCCTGCGCGGCGACGGGCAGGTCGGCGTCGGGGAAGACGATAGCGGGGGACTTGCCCCCGAGCTCGAGGTTGGTGGCGACCAGGTTGTCCGCGGCGGACTTGGAGACCGTGCGTCCGGTGCGAACTGACCCCGTGAACGTGAGGTGGTCGATACGCGGGTGGCCTGCAAGGGCCGCGCCCGCGGTTGCGCCGTCGCCGATGATGAGGTTGAAGACCCCGGCGGGAAGGGCTTCTCGAACGAGTTCGGCGAAGAATATCGAGGAGAGTGGTGCGAGCTCCGAGGGCTTCACCACCACGGTGTTTCCAACGGCCAGAGAGGGGGCTACGCCGCGCGTCAGCTGGCTGATGGGGGCGTTCCACGGGGTAATGTGGCCGATCACCCCGAACGGTTCGCGCTCGGTACGTACTTCGAGATGGGGCTTCGAGGGGATCACGTCACCGAAGAGATGCGATGCGGCCTCGGCGTAGAAGCGGAAGTACTGCTCGGCCATCGCGACGTCCGTTTCGGACTGGGCGAGGGGTTTTCCCGTATCTAGAGTCTCGATGAGTGCGAGTTCGCGACCGTTCGCAGCGATGAGGTCTGCGATGTGGCGCATCGCTCTCGCCCTACGGGGAAGACCGTCGCTCCACCACCCGGAAAAGGCGTCTTGAGCGGCGAGGACCGCTCGGTCCACGTCGCCCGCGTCCGCGTCGTTGATCACCGCGAGAACTGCGCCCGTAGCCGGGTCGGTGACCTCTCGCTCGGGCCCCGTAGTCGGCTCCCACGAACCGTTGATCATGTTGCCGTGAGGAAGGGCTCGATCGCCCAAAATAAAAACTTCATTGTTGAATGCACCTTGCATGCAAGATAATCTACTGGGTAGACACTGATCGTGCAATCACGAGTTCGAGAGAGAAAAGTTCAAAGGAGATGAAGGTGTCCCAACCGAACGATGGAACAGTAGGAATTGTCGGACTCGGCAACATGGGGCTTGCGATAGCCGAGCGGCTCGCGCAAGACTTCCCGGTCTTGGGGGTCGACCTCTCGGCCGAGAGAAGAGATGCTGCTCAGCAGGCCGGCATCGAGGCGACCGGTGAGATCTCGGACCTCACGCGGCGCTGCGAAACGGTGCTCATGTCGCTCCCCGCACCGGCGGCGTCCGCTGCAGTCGCGCGACAGATCGCCGCGGCTCCCGGAGTGGTGAGCACCGTGCTCGAGACGAGTACAGTCACGCCCTCGGACCTGCTCTCGACCCGGGGGATCTTCGCCGGAGCGGGAATCGAACTCCTGGATGCGGCAATCCTGTCCGGCGTCGCGCAGATGCGATCCGGAACGGCTGGGCTGGTGCTCGCAGGTGATGCGGCGCGTATCGCGCAGGTTCAACCCCTGCTCGACGCGATCACTCCGAAACAGACGATCCTGGGTGCGTCCGGCGCCGGCATGGCGGCGAAGGTCATCAACAACGCCGTGGCTCACGTGGTGATGGTGATCTTGACGGAGGCGCTCGCGCTGTCGAAGAGCGCCGATCTTGACCCCGAGGCCATCATCTCGATCCTCGCTGCGCCTGACGGTGGTCTGATGCGGCCGCTCACCCACCGGATCGCGGAGCGCGTGCGGGAAGGAGATTACGAGGGCGGCATGTCGCTGGAGGCGGCGCGAAAGGACAGCACGCTCGCGGTTCGGATGGCCATGGACGCCGGGCTCCCCACCCCGACGATCTCCGCCGCTCATGGGATCTACGAAATGGCGATGTCCATGGGGTGGTCGCGAGAAGACTACGCCGCTCTCGCTAAACTATGGGAGCAGTGGGGCGATACGAGCTTCGTCAAGTAGCCCGCACCTTTGCGTGGGGCATCCGAGAAAGAGAGATGATGCCCGATTCGGATCACCACCTCGCGGCCGGGCAGCCCGATCTGACGCGGTATCGGAGGAGCGACCGCAAGCGGGGAAGCGCGGTCGCGGATACCACGCGCGCACTGCGAGAGGCGATCTTCGATCGCGTGCTCCCGCCCGGACAGTGGTTGCGCGAGGAGTCGCTCGCCGAGACGCTGGGGATCTCGCGCACCCCACTCAGGGAGGCGCTCAATCGGATCGAAGAAGAGGGTCTGATCGTTCGAGAACCCGGGCAGGGGGCTCGCGTCACCGTTCTGACGAGCGAGGACATGGTGGTGGTCTATCAGGTACGAGGCAGTCTGGAGTCGCTCGCGGCATCGATGGCTGCCAAGAATGCTCCTCTCGAGGATCGTGAGCGACTCGCCGAGCTCGATGGGCTCATGAGCGAGGCGGCCGAAGCCGGGAGAAACTCTGACTTCCACGACCTCAATATCGAGTTCCACCGCACGCTCGGCGAGTCCGCGACGAATTTCTATCTGCGAAGAATGCTCGGAACCGTGGAAACGGCTATCCGGCTCTTCGGAACGCGCACGTACACCGTGGAGCGCATGCGCGAGATCGTCGGTGAGCATCGACGGATTACGGAGGCGATCGTCGCTCAAGACGCCGAGGCCGCAGCCGCGGCAAGTGTCGATCATGCAGACCGTGCGCGGCGAGCAACCCTCGAGCGCCTCCTGGAATCCTGAGCACACGCACCGCACGCACGTAGGCCCGGATCCCCGCAATGGGACCCGGGCCTACGCGAACGAACGCCGCGCTACAGTGCGGAGACGTACTTCTCGGGATCGGCGTCGAACAGCGGTCCGCACGCGGCGCAGCAGAGGTAGTACCGCTGCCCGTTGTAGTCGCGGACGAGGCCCTGCGCTTCCGCATCTGCCTTCGCGATATAGCTACCGCGCATCACGGGGCATTCGGCGACGGAGTCGTCGGTCGCGGTGACGGCAGGGCCGTGTCCGCCGCAGGAGGAGGCCTGCGCAGGGGCCGCCTCGGTCTTCTCGGTGTCGTGTGAGTGCTCACCGCACATGGGGTTCCTTTCATCGGAGGGTGGGGGATCTACAGGTCAGGCGGCGACGCGCGCTGGCGACGACGCGGGTGCGGAGGCGGCAGTCGGCTCCGAGTCGAGCGCGCGGCTCCGGAACGACCGGAGACGCAGGCTGTTGCCGACGACGAAGACGCTCGAGAACGCCATTGCCGCCCCGGCGAGCATCGGATTGAGCAGGCCGAACGCCGCCAGCGGGATCGCCGCGGTGTTGTAGGCGAACGCCCAGAACAGGTTGCCCTTGATGGTGCCGAGCGTGCGGCGCGAGAGGCGGATTGCGTCGGCCGCACTCCGCAGGTCGCCCCGCACAAGGGTGAGGTCTGACGCTTCGATGGCCGCATCGGTACCGGTGCCCATGGCGAGTCCGAGGTCGGCCTGCGCGAGCGCTGCGGCATCGTTCACGCCGTCGCCCACCATGGCGACGCTCTTGCCCTCGCTCTGCAGCTGCACGATGACATCGGCTTTGTCGCTCGGCATGACCTCGGCGATGACGCGCTCGATGCCGACCTCTGCGGCGATGCGCTGCGCGACCGTCGTGTTGTCGCCGGTGAGCAGGATCGGCTCCAGGCCGAGTTCGCGGAACTGTCGGATCGCCTCGGGGCTCGTCGGCTTCACACGGTCGGCGATGACGAGCAGCCCGCGGAGACGACCGTCCCAGGCGACGAGGACGGCGGTCTGGCCGCGATCCTCTGCCGCCTCCTGGGCGCGCTGGATCTCGGGATCGATCGTGATCGACCAGTCCTCGAGCAGCGTCCTCCGCCCGACGAGCACGGCCTGCCCTTCGACGATGCCGGTGACGCCCTTGCCCTCCACGTTCTGGAAGTTCTCGACCTCGGGGAGCACGATGTCCAGCTCGTCCACGGCGCCCTTTGCCACGGCCTGAGCGATGGGGTGCTCGGAGGCGTCCTCAATGGCTCCGGCGATGCGGAGGAGCTCGGCGCGATCCTGACCCGAAGTGGCGACGGCGTCGATCAGGGTCATCTTGCCGGTGGTGACCGTGCCGGTCTTGTCGAGCACGATGGTGTCGATCCGCCGCGTGGATTCCAGGACCTCGGGTCCCTTGATGAGAATCCCGAGCTGCGCGCCGCGCCCCGTGCCGACGAGCAGCGCCGTGGGCGTGGCGAGGCCGAGGGCGCAGGGGCAGGCGATGATGAGTACGGACACCGCGGCGGTGAACGCCGAGGCGGCAGGGAACCCCGCGCCGAGGAAGCCGCCGAGCGAGATGACGGCGATGATGATCGCGATCGGCACGAAGATGCCGGAGACGCGGTCGGCGAGGCGCTGCACCTCTGCCTTCCCCGACTGGGCGTCCTCGACGAGCTTCGCCATCTGTGCGAGCTGCGTGTCGCCGCCGACACGCGTCGCGCGGACCACGAGGCGGCCGCTCGCGTTGACCGTCGCCCCGGTGACGGCGTCACCCGGGCCGGCCTCGACCGGCACCGATTCGCCGGTCAGCATCGAGGCGTCGATGGCGGAGTGGCCCGAGACGATCACGCCGTCCGTCGCGATCTTTTCACCGGGACGCACTACGAACTCATCGCCGACCGAGAGCTCGTCGATCGGGATCCGGATCTCGGCGCCGTTCCTCATGACCGCGACGTCCTTCGCGCCGAGCTCGAGGAGCGCGCGGAGCGCGGCGCCCGCCTGACGCTTCGACCGCTTCTCGAAGTAGCGGCCGGCGAGAATGAACATGGTCACGCCCGCTGCGACCTCGAGGTAGATGTTCGCGGCACCGTCGGTCGGCGAGATGGAGATCTCGAACGGGTGGGTCATGCCGGTCACGCCTGCCGTGCCGAAGAAGAGGGCGTACAGCGACCACAGGAAGGCAGCGGTAGTGCCGACGGAGACGAGCGTGTCCATCGTCGCCGTGCCGTGACGCAGGTTCATCGCGGCGGCACGGTGGAATGGCCACGCCGCCCAGACGATGACCGGAGCCGCGAGTGCGAGCGACAGCCACTGCCAGTAGTCGAACTGCAGGGGCGGAGCCATGGCCATCGCGATGACCGGAACCGACAGGATGATCGAGCCGATGAGGCGCTGCCTGAGGGCGATGAGCTCGTGATCGGGCTCCTCCGCGTCGCTTGTCTCATCCGCTGCGCGGGCCGCCTTCGGCAGCTCAGCGGTGTACCCGGTCTTCTCGACCTCGGCGATGAGCAGCTGCGCGTCATACCCGGCGGGGGTCTGCACGCGCGCCTTTTCCGTGGCGTAGTTCACGGTCGCCTCGATGCCCTCGAGCTTGTTCAGCTTCTTCTCGATGCGCATGGCGCACGAGGCGCAGGTCATGCCGCCGATCTGGAGTTCGACGTGCTCACCAGCGGTATCGGTCGCCGAGTGCGTCTGCGGTGTGGACATGATGCCCTTCCTTCTGGTGCCGCGGGTGGAATCAGTGGTCGTCGCCGTGATCGCCGCCGGAGCTGGCGTCGTCGTGGTCCTCGTCCGCCGGGGAGTCGCTCGCTGCGGCGTCGACGACGAACGATGCGGTGCGCACCTCTCCGTCGACCTGGAAGTCGAAGTACAGGAGGTACAGGCCCGGAGTGGGCGCCTCGGTGGCGAACTCGACTTCGGGGCCCGAGCGATCGCCGCTCTGCGGTTCCTCGCCCTCCGGATGCACGTGGAGATATTCGAGGTCGCCATCACGCAGCGCGACGAGGTGCCCGAACGCGCCGAGGTAGGGCTCCAGGGAGGTCACCGGCTCTCCGTCGCGAGCGACCGTGAGGGTCAGTGTCGATCCCGCGCCTGCGGTGAGGTCGCCCTCGAGGGTGACGTCGTACCCGTCGACCTTCGACTCGAGACGCGTCTCGTGGACATCGGCTGGCGTGAACTCGCCGCCGACGTTCAGGGTACGAGTGAGGGTGAGCGCTTCCTCTGCGTCGCCCGGCTGGAAGTCGGCGAAGACGCGGTAGCTGCCCGCCTCGTCCCACTCCCACGGCACCGACCAGACGCCATCGGCGTCGATCTCGGGGTGCACGTGGCGGAACTGCTCGCCGTCCGTGCGTACGACGATGAGGTGCAGATCCTTCTCGTGGGACTCGGTGTACTCGGTGAGCGGCGCTCCCTCGGCATCGAGGATCGAGAAGCTCAGCTCGCCAGACTCGCCGACCTCGTGAGGGGCGGAGACGGGGCCGAGAACGAATCCATCGGCTTCGAGCGTCACCCCACGCGGGGCCTCCGCGGATGCTCCGGCATTCCCTGCGGACTCGGCCTCCGCACCGTGTCCTCCGTGGCTTCCCTCGTCGGCTGCCTGCATGCGCGCTTCAACCGCGGTCGGCGGGACGACAACGCTCGCGATGAAGAATGCCGCGACGAAGGCGACGACGAGACCGAGGCCGTAGAGGCCGAGACGAACCGGAGTCTTCATGGTGATCCCTAGGCGCGCTGGGCGTCGTAGCCCGCCTCTTCGACAGCCGCGAGCACGGCGGCGTCGTCCGCGGGAGTATCGGAGCCGGTGGTGACGACGAGCTTGCCCGTCGAGGAGCTGACGTCGATGTCGGTGACGTCGGCGATCTGGCCGACCTCTCCTCGAATCGCCGTCTCGCAGTGGCCGCAGCTCATGCCGGTGACCTGGTACTCGGTGGTGGCCATGGGTTCCTCCTGTCGTCGTGACTTATACCCCTGAGGGGTACCTGTATCCAGCACTCTATACCCATGAGGGGTATCCGGCGCAAGTGGCTGCGCTCAGTCGGCTCGCTCTTGTCGCCGCGTCGAGATTGCGAAAAGTCCGGCTTCGCAGGTGATGAAGCCGGACTTTTCGCAATCTCGGTGAGGGGAGAGAGGGGTGGGCTATGGAGCCGTGTAGCCCCCGTCGACCAGGTGGTAGCTGCCGGTGACGAAGGACGCGGCGTCGCTCGCGAGGAACGCGATGAGGTGGGCAACCTCTTCAGCGCGGCCGAGGCGGCCGATCGGGTGCTTGGCGATCAGTCCCTGCTTCGCCGCTTCCGGGGCCTTCGCGAGGAGTGGGGTGTCGATGTAGCCGGGACCGACCGAGTTGACGCGGACTCCCGTCGTCGCGTACTCGATGGCCGCGGTCTTCGTGAGACCGACAACCGCGTGCTTCGTCGAGACGTACGCGGGTGAACCTGCCGTACCGACACTGCCGAGGATCGACGCCACGTTCACCACCGCTCCGCCTCCGTTCGCCGACATGGCGTTGACCTGCGCGCGCGTTCCGCGGAAGACGGCGTTGAGGTTGATGCCGACGACCTTCTCCCAGTCGGCGTCCGTGTAGTCGCCGGTCGATGCCACCGCGCCGCCGATGCCCGCGTTGTTGACGCCGATGCGCAGCGGCGCCAGTTGCTCCGCGGCGCGCACGGTCTCTTCGACCACCTCGGTCGCCGAGGCGTCGCCGACGACTGCGACGGCGGTGCCTCCAGCCGCTTCGATTTCGGAGACCACCGACTGGGCGGCCGACTCGTCGAGATCCTGCACCACCACCTTCGCGCCGTTCGCCGCCAGGAGCAGCGCGGTCGCGCGTCCGATTCCTGACCCTGCCCCGGTGACGATCGCTGAGCGGTCTGCGACATCGTATGTTGCCATGGAGTGATCCTTTCGATCGAGGGCCCCGACGGGGCCGGTGCGCTCGTCACGCTACGCCCCGATGTTGAGTGCTTGCTTGGCGCGGGGTCCCTGCCGTATGTATACATAGATTGCCACTCGCGCAACCAGACTGGTAATTCACGCTTATTGTGTATACAGTGGCTGACATGGGCGTCAGTCGAGAGAGTGCGGCATGAGGGCGAGCGATCGTGCCTACGGTGCACTGCTCGACGAGATCCAGAGCGGTGCGCTCTCTCCGGGCACCGTGCTCGGCGAGGTCGAGCAGTCCGCGCGTCTCGGCGTGAGTCGCACGCCGCTGCGAGAGGCCCTGCGCCGGCTCATCGCCGACGGTCTGGTCGTGCAGCAGTCGCCGCGCGTGCTCGTGGTCTCCGGCTTCGATGTCGCCGACATTCGGGCCCTCTTCGAAGCGCGGCGGGCGTTCGAGGAGAGCGCTGCGCGTCTCGCCGCGGCCCGGGGTGACCACGCTGAGTTTCGCAGTCTCGCGGATGCGTTCGGCGACGCGGATCTGGGCGACGACGCCGCAGTGGACGCCTACTACGCGCTCATCTCCCGCTTCGATGCGGCCGTCGACGCGGCGGTCGACAATCCGTATCTCACCTCCGCGCTCCGCACTGTCCGCACGCACCTGGCGCGGGCGCGACGGCTCGCCCGCGACAACGACGCGAGGCTGCGCGCCTCCGTCTCCGAACACCGACTCATCGCCGCCGCGATCGCCGACGGCGACGCGGACCTCGCGGCGCACGCCACGCACGTCCACCTCCACCACGCGCTCGGCGCGATCCTCGCCTCTCTGCCGGAAGGAACCTCATGACCGTCACCCATCACGTTCGCGTCTATCGAAGCGACGAGGCACTGGCCCGCGAGGATCAGCTCGCCTGGAAGATCGCGGAGGTAGCGACCGATGACGTCGCCCTCGACCGCGACGTCGTCGAGATGATCATCAATCGCATCATCGACAACGCATCCGTCGCCGCCGCATCGCTGACCCGAGCCCCGATCGTGGCTGCCCGCGCGCAGGCGCTCGCCCACCCGGTATCCCGCGGCGGAAGTGGATCGACGGTCTTCGGCCTCGACGGCGACGCGCACGCGGAGAGTGACCCGACGCTCGCGAGCCCCGAGTGGGCGGCGTGGGCGAACGGGGTGGCGGTGCGCGAGCTCGACTACCACGACACCTTCCTCGCGGCGGAGTACTCGCACCCCGGCGACAACATCCCGCCGATCCTTGCGGTTGCTCAGCACGTCGGCGCCGATGGCAGCGCGCTCCTGCGCGGCATCGCGACCGGGTACGAGATCCAGATGGATCTCGTGCGAGCGATCTGCCTGCACCGTCACAAGATCGACCACGTCGCCCACCTCGGCCCGTCGGCTGCGGCAGGCATCGGCACCCTGCTGGGCCTCGATACCGAGACGATCTTCCAGGCCGTGGGGCAGGCGCTGCACACGACGACCGCGACCCGGCAGAGCCGCAAGGGCGAGATCTCGACCTGGAAGGCGCACGCGCCGGCGTTCGCCGGCAAGCTCGCGGTCGAGGCCGTCGACCGGGCCATGCGCGGGCAGACGTCGCCGAGTCCCATCTACGAGGGCGAGGACGGGGTGATCGCCTGGATGCTCGACGGCAAGGATGCGGCGTACGACGTGCCGCTGCCGGGTCGCGGTGAGGCGAAGCGGGCGATCCTCGATTCCTACACGAAGGAGCACTCGGCCGAGTACCAGGCGCAGGCCTGGATCGATCTCGCCCGCAAGCTCCACGGAGAGCGCCCGGAGCTCGCCGATCCGGCGAACGTGCAGAGCATCGTGCTGCACACCAGCCACCACACGCACTACGTGATCGGATCGGGCGCGAACGACCCCCAGAAGTACGATCCGTCTGCCTCCCGCGAGACGCTCGACCACTCGATTCCCTACATCTTCGCGGTGGCGCTGCAGGACGGCGGCTGGCACCACGTCGACTCGTACACGCCTGAGCGCGCGGGTCGCGCCGACACCGTCGAGCTGTGGCACAAGATCACGACAGCCGAGGACGCCGAGTGGACCCGTAGGTACCACTCCGAGGACCCGGACCAGAAGGCTTTCGGCGGCCGCGTCGAGATCACGCTCGCGAACGGTGAGCGCATCGTCGACGAGATCGCCGTCGCCGACGCCCACCCGCTCGGCGCGCGACCGTTCGCGCGCGAGCAGTACATTCGCAAGTTCAGGATCCTGGCCGAACCCGTGCTGGAGTCGGACGAGATCGAGCGCTTCCTCGATCTCGTGCAGCGCCTGCCCGAGCTCACCGCAGCCGAGGTGCGCGAGCTCAACATCGTGGCCCGGCCCGGATTGCTCGACCCCGCCGCCGCACCGAAGGGGCTCTTCTGATGCTGTACGCGCAGACCACGCCGGAGGCGAAGCGCCGAGCATTCCGCGAGCGGCTCGCGAGCGGCGAGCTGCTCCGCATGCCAGGAGCGTTTAACCCCCTCTCTGCGCGTCTCATCGAGCAGAAGGGCTTCGACGGGGTCTACGTGTCGGGTGCCGTTCTCGCGGCAGACCTCGGCCTCCCCGACATCGGCCTGACCACGCTCACGGAGGTGGCCGGGCGCGGAGCGCAGATCGCGCGCATGACGGACCTGCCGACGCTGATCGACGCCGACACCGGGTTCGGGGAACCGATGAACGTGGCGCGCACGATCCAGGAGCTCGAGAACGCTGGCCTCGCCGGCTGCCACATCGAGGACCAGGTCAATCCGAAGCGGTGCGGGCACCTCGATGGCAAGACCGTCGTCGATGAGTCGACGGCGGCGCAGCGGATCCGTGCGGCGGTCGATGCCCGGCGCGACGAGAACTTCCTCGTCATGGCGCGGACCGACATCCGGGCGACCCAGGACGGGGCGGCAGGACTGCGTGCGGCGACCGATCGCGCGAAGGCGCTCGTCGACGCGGGCGCCGATGCGATCTTCCCCGAGGCCATGCGCACACTCGACGAGTTCGCCGCGATGCGGGACGCCGTCGATGTCCCGCTGCTCGCCAACATGACGGAGTTCGGCAAGAGCGAACTGTTCACGGCGCAGCAGCTCGCCGAAGTGGGGATGAATCTCGTCATCTGGCCCGTTTCGATGCTCCGCATCTCGATGGGGGCGACGGGGCGCGCCCTCGACGAGCTGAACGCGTCGGGTAGCCTGACAAACAACCTCGACGAGATGCAGCACCGCGCCGACCTCTACGATCTCGTCGACTACCAGGCGTACAACCATTTTGACACTGACGTGTTCAACTTCACGGTCGCGCGATAGCGTGACCTCCAGCACAGCGACCCCACCGAGCAAAGGAGCCACCATGGCGGATGCGGACATCAAGAAGGGTCTCGTCGGCGTCGTCGTCGACGTGACCGCGATCTCGAAGGTGAACCCGGAGACCAACAGTCTCCTGTATCGCGGGTACCCCGTGCAGGAGCTCGCGGATACGCAGTCCTTCGAGGCGGTGGCGCATCTGCTGTGGAATGGCGAGTTGCCGAACCCGGGCGAGCTGTCGGCGCTCCGCGGCGAAGAGCGGAAGCATCGTGCGCTCGATCCCGAGGTGCGAGCGGCGATCGATCTCCTGCCGCTCGACGCGCACCCGATGGACGAGGTGCGCACGGCGGTCAGCGTGATCGGTGCGCGGAGTCTCGCCGGATCCGGCTCAGTGCTGGATGCTTCCGGCACCCCGGAGGAGAACCTTTCGCGCAGTGTCGAGCTCTTCGCCGCGCTCCCCGCCATCGTCGCGTACGGCCAGCGCCGGCGCCGCGGTGAGGACGCGATCGAGCCGCGCGACGACCTCGACTACTCGGCGAACTTCCTCTGGATGGTGTTCGGCCGCGAACCCGCCGAGGTCGAGGTCGATGCATTCAACCGATCGATGATCTTGTACGCGGAGCACTCGTTCAACGCGTCGACGTTCACGGCACGCGTCATCACGTCGACCCTCTCCGACCTCTACTCGGCGGTGACGGGCGCGATCGGAGCGCTGAAGGGACCGCTGCACGGCGGTGCGAACGAGGCGGTCATGCACATCCTCGACGAGATCGGCAGCGCCGACAATGTGCAGGCCTGGCTCGACCGAGCTCTATCCGAGAAGCGCAAGATCATGGGCTTCGGTCACCGGGTCTACAAGAACGGCGACTCGCGGGTGCCCACGATGCAGGCCGCCCTCGACCGTCTCGTGGAGCACTACGACCGTGCCGACGTGGGCGATCTGGCCGCTGCGCTGGAGCGCGAGTTCGTCGAGCGGAAGGGCATCTACCCGAACCTCGACTTCCCTTCCGGGCCGGCATACCACCTCCTCGGATTCGACACCGTCACCTTCACGCCGCTCTTCATCGCGGCCCGCATCACCGGGTGGACGGCGCACATCATGGAGCAGGCCGCGTCGAACGCGCTGATCCGCCCGCTGTCGGAGTACAACGGAGCCGACGAGCGGCACATCGAGAGCTGAGAACCCGGCGCCCTCCCGCGGTTCCCACGTCGTGGCCGGTCAGACTGGCAAAATAGAGTATTCTTACTCTCGGTTGACCGGCCGCCGGGAGTCGCTGCGGGCCGGGGAAGCGCTCGAGGGGACGACTGATGCGGAGACGGCAGCTCAGCGATGAGGTCGCGTCGCATCTGCGGCAGGCCATCATGTCAGGAGTGCTGGCGCCGGGCAGTTCGGTGCGGGCTGAGGCCGTGGGCGAAGAGCTCGAGGTCTCGGCAACCCCCGTTCGGGAGGCGCTGCAGGCGCTCCGCGTCGAGGGGTTCCTGGAGCTCGTGCCCCGCAAAGGGTTCACGGTGGCGCCGCTCGACGCGGATCACATTCGTGACATCTTCGAGGCGCACGCGCTCATCGCCGGGGAGCTCGCAGCGCGCGCAGCTGAGCGCGCCGACGAGGCGACGGTGGAAGAGCTGCGGTCCGTCCACCGAGAACTGATGGACAGCGTCGCCGCGGGTGAGCGGGACGTGCTCGAGCGGAAGAATCACGAGTTCCATGCGGCGGTCTACCTCGCGGCGAGGTCCGAACGACTGAGCTGGGCGCTCGGTAACTTCGTTCGATACGTGCCTCGCGCCTTCTTCACGCAGATCGACGGCTGGGCCGAGTCGACCGCTCACGCGCATACGTCGGTGCTCGAGGCGATCATCGCTCGGGATCCCGGCGCGGCACGCGCTGCGATGGGCGCGCACATTCGTAAGTCGGGTGAGCAGCTCGCCGAGTACTTCGAGAGCAGGCCGCAGCCGGAGTCGCGCGAGAGCGCCTGACCCGAGGCGGGCATCGCGGGAGTGCGAGCCGACCCCTGTCGGAGCCGCCGGTTGGCGCGCTCGCGCGCGACGCCGTAACGTCGTACGGGTGACTGATCAGCTCGCGTCGGCAGACGCGCACGAACCCGCCATGCGGATCGCTTTTGTCGTCCTGCACACCTCACCGCTCGATGAGCCGGGCACGAAGGATGCCGGGGGCATGAACGTGGTGGTGGTGCACCAGGCGGCGGAGCTCGCTCGGCTGGGGCACGAGGTCGAGCTGATCACGCGCCGCAGCTCGCCCGACCTTCCCGAGACCGTGGAACTCTCGAGCGGGGTGACGGTGCGGCATCTCGATGTCGGGCCGCCGCGGCTGCTCGCGAAGGGCGACCATGAGGCGCTGATGGAGGAGTTCGGGGTCGCGCTCGCCGACCATCTGAGGGAGCAGCCGTGCGATGTGCTGCACGCTGAGCACTGGTTCTCGGGGATCGCGGCGCTACCCGCCTCCCGTGAACTCGGCATTCCGCTCGTGCAGAGCTATCACAGCATCGCGGCCGACCCGCATTCACCGCTGACGGAGGGCGAGCGCCCCGAGTCTCCCGGGCGGCTGGCGGGGGAGAAGCGCCTCGCGGGCGAGGTGGACCTCGTCGTCGCGGTGAGCGAGGCCGAGCGCGCGACGATCCTCGGGCGGCTCGGTGCCGACCCTGACCGGGTGCGAGTGGTGCCGCTCGGCGTCGACACGCGCATGTTCCGACCCTGCGAGCCGGGGGAGTGCGCCGAGCGCCGCGAGTGGCTCGACCGCGGCGGCCGGCCCGAGGTGCTCGTCGCGGGTCGGCTGCACCCGCTGAAGGGCGTCGATCTGGCGGTCCGCGCGGTTGCCGCGATCCCCGAGGATCGGCGGCCTGTGCTGCGGGTCATCGGTGTGCCGCCGCCCGACGGCGACGACTACGCGAGGAGTCTGCACGAGCTCGTCGCGGAATCGGGCATGCTCTCGACCGTGGCGTTCGACGGCGCGCTTCGTCGGCAGGATCTGGCAGAGCGTCTCCGGCGGACGACGCTCGTGCTGATGCCCTCCCACTCCGAAACGTTCGGCCTCGTCGCGCTCGAGGGCGAGGCGTCGGGTATCCCGGTCATCGCCCGGTCCGTCGGCGGTCTGCGCGAGTCGGTGGTGGACGGCGAGACGGGCCTCCTGCTGACCGGTGACGATCCGGAAGTCTGGGCGGCGGCGATCGAGCGTCTGCTTGCGGACGAGGAGCTGGCCACGCGCATGGGGAAGGCCGCCCGCCGGTTCGCGTTGACCCGCAACTGGCGTGCGTCGGCGCGGAAGCTCGTGGGCGTCTACCGCGATCTGCTGGTGTCGTCGGCGGGCAGGTAGCGCGCCGGCGGTTCTGCGGTCAGCTGTTCCGCGAGCTGCAGGAGCGTCGCTTCGCTCCCGTGGCGTCCGACCAGCTGCACGCCGAACGATAGCCCGTCGGGGGTGTCGAGCATCGGGACCGCCACTGCGGGCAGCCCGGAGACGTTCACGATGGAGGTGCAGGGGGCCCACTCGCACTGCAACCGGTAGTCGTCGTCGGGTGAGCGCGACAGGAACGCACCGATCTCGGGCGGGCGCATCGCGAGACCCGGCATGAGTACGACGTCGAAGGCGCCCCACTGCTGGCGCACGTCCGCAGCGAGACGGGTGATGCGCGCGCCCGCTTCCCGGTGCTGCGCCGTCGATCGAGCCAGGGCGCGTTCGCGGAAGCTGCGGGTGAGGGGCATGAGGCGTTCTGCCGCCCCGGGATCGTCGCCGAGGTCGAGCAGCGAGAGGCCGGCAGTCCACACATCGGTGAAGAGTTCGGGGTAGGCCGGGTCGTAGCGGATCTCCGCCGCGTCGACGTGGTGTCGCGTTTCGAGGCGACGGTGCGCTGCATCGAGCGCCGCGAGCGCTTCCGCGGAGAACGGGGTCGGGTAGGCGCTCTCGAACGGCGTGGACGTGCTCACGCCGATGCTGAGTCCGCGAAGGCGGTCGGCGGAGCGGACCGCTGCGAGCGTTCGCTCCGCCGTGTCGCCTCGCATGGCGTCGAAGAGCAGGGCCGCGTCGCGCGCCGACCGTGCGAGCGGGCCGGAGACTCCGAGCTTCGGGGCGCCGAACGAGTCTCGATGCCCGCGCAGCACGTCCGTCGGAATCGTTCCCAGGCCGGGTTTCAGGCCGATCAGTCCGCAGGCGAGCGCGGGGATCCGGATCGACCCACCGCCGTCGCTCGCCGGAGCTGCGGAGAGGATCCCTGCGGCGACGGCGGCCGCGCTGCCGCCCGAGGAGCCGCCCGCCGTCAACCGGGGATCGCGGGGGTTGCGCGCGGGGTCGGCGATCCGGTTCTCCGAGTAGCCGGTGAGCCCGAACTCGGGCACCTGCGTCTTGCCGATGGAGATCGCCCCGGATCGGCGCAGCTGCTGGACGCCGGGATCGTCCGCTGCGGCGACGGTGTGAGGCAGCGCGGCACTGCCGCGGGTGGTGGGCGCGCCGGCGACATCGACGAGGTCCTTGTGCGCCAGGGGGACGCCGTGCAGCGGGGGCAAGGATCGATGCTCACCGCGAGCGTGCGCAACGTCGAACGTGGCGCTGCGCCACTGCGCGTCCGCGTGCTCGGCCTCCGCGAGTGCCTGCTCGGCGGTCAGGGTCACGAATGCGCCGAGGTCGGTGCGGTCGACGGCCCGCTGCAGCGCTGCCTCCGTCGCTGCTCGGGCGGAGACGTCTCCGGTGAGGATCGCGTCGCGCAGTGCGAGGAGCGGGTCCCGTGCGCTGTCGAGGTCTGCGAAGTCGCCCATCTGCTCAGCCTATCGGCGCTGTCCCGCCTCGGCAGCGGGCCCCGGTAGGCCCCGAAATTGCGACGAAAGATTACCTGAAGTGAGCGATGTGGAGGCCGGTGCTGTGCCATTACCTTTCAGGCATCGGGGATTCATGAAGGTCTCCGCGTGCTGAGAGGAAGAGATCCGTGTCGATTTCGAATGGGGCTGTCAGGGTGCTTGCTGCGCTTGTAGCAGCAGTGACGCTCACGTTGGCCGGACAAGCGAGTGCGTTCGCTGCGAGCCGCGCAGATGCTGGCGATATTTCAGGGCGTTCGACATCTTGGTTGAATGAAGAGCCGGAACAGACAGGTCCGGGGAGAGGTGCAGTGCAGTTCAGCCTTTCTCCGAATCACCACGTCAACTGCATGCTGTACAAGTTCCCACGACACCCCATCAAATCCTTCACATTTAAGGCGCAAGGGCGTTTCAGCGGAAAACTAAAAATGCTCTGTGGGACGGATTCCGGCTCCGGATATCGCCATATCAACTACAAGCACAAAGCGCAGTGGATCAAAAAGATGAATTTCCATCCAGGGCAGAGGGAGTCAAACTGGGATCAGTTCATGTTTGGGGCGACTCAGAGCACTCTCGATAAGCCTGTCAAGGTTACCGCGAAGAAGGGAAGCAAACTTGCTTTCGGAGGACGTGTGATTCAGAAGAAGATCGTGCGAGGCAAGGTGGTCAAACAGACAACCTGGGACACATGCGTCATCGTTTCGAAAAACCAGAAGACGATCATTACGTCCTACGTGGGGAAGTGCAAATGAGCGGGCACGGTCGGTACGAATCCTCGCACGGAGACGAGGTCTTCTTCGCGACGTCGTTCAGCGGACACACGTCTCGGGGGAACGGGGAGGACGCATCTGCCGTGCGTCAGCGTCGTCGAGTGTGGCTGTCCAGTGAGTACGGGACGGGTGTCCCCATCTGGGATGACGACGGCCTGTGTGATGCCGACGGCCTGATCTCAAAAACGCTGGAGCAAGAGATCGTCGCGTGGAGCGAGACGTTTGATGAGCTCTACGACCCGGAATCCGGTTGGCCGAATATTGCGATGCTCCGGGCACATTACGCGACAGCGCTCCGCCTGCATCAACGATTGGCTGCTGAACTGGCTGACGGATGGGAAGTCGGCTTCAGGTTCTGGGAGCGCAACGTGAGAGGTGTCGAGGTTCCGCCGGCGAGCATTGCGGCGGAGTCCTCCTGAGGGCGCAATCGGCTTCGCGCGGGAATGGTGCCACCCATGGCGAGTGTGATCAGGCGACGAAGAGGCGTTGCTCGATCGCGCGCAGGATCAGCTGAGATCGGTTTTTGGCCTGGAACTTCGCGCGGAGATTGTAGGCGTGGGACTTCACGGTCCACACGGACAGTCCGGTCATGGCGGCGATGCGCTCGTCAGTGTGACCCTGGCAGATGCGGGTGAGGATCTCACGCTCACGAGGCGAGACCGATACCGCGGAGCGATACTCACGCAGCCGCGAATCCCCACGCACCAGCACAGCCTCCGTGTCGATGCGTGAGATCTCCGACGTGCGTCCCGAGGCGGCAAGGAGCACGATCTGACGGAGTGTGTGTTCGGCCACCGACTTGTGGACTACTGCGGCCGCCCCTGCGCGCAGTGCTCCCGCGACGCGTTCCCCGAGCTCAGTGGTCGTCAGGACGAGGATGGTGGCGCTCGAGTAATACCGAAGCATCTCCGAGATCAGCTCGATCGCCGAGACCGGTCCGGGGATATTGAGAGCCATGACGACGGCATTCGGGCGAGCAGAGATCAGGGTCTCGAGGGCATCGGCGCCCGTGTGCGCCGGAGGGAGCAGAGTGAGAGATGAACTCCCCGCTAGTGCCGCAGTGATCGCACGCGAGGCCCAGGGGTCGTGATCGACGACCAGGACCCTGTTCGGCGCAGGGTCGGCCGAGCGCGGGTGAGGCGACCTCGACCGTGACATAGATCCACCGATCACGAAACAGTAATTACCAGAACGAAGTGTATCATTCATGAGGCATACCGGGATTTTGAGATCGCGAGCACACTCGAGTTCTTGCGAACGATTCTCATCAGCATTAGAGTGGTCAAGTTCCTCGTAGAAAGAGCTCCATGTCGCACTTCTCTGACGCGCTGCGCAGCGCGCACTCCTCGCTCACCGCTCCTTCCGCCTCCGGCCGCACCGGCCGCGGGCGCATCGTCACCGGCTCAGCCGTCGCGCTCGCCGCGGCGCTCGGGCTGGCGGGGTGCGCCTCGACGGGCTCGAGCGGCGACGAGACGGGGGACGGGCTCCGGGTGGTGACCACGACGACGCAGCTCACCGACTTCGCGCAGGAGATCGGCGGAGACGACATCGCGCTGACCGGCCTGCTGCCGGCGGGCGGTTCGGCACACCACTACGATCCGTCGCCCGATGACCTGCTCGCTCTGGGGCAAGCGGACGTGCTCATCGTGAACGGTGCGGGGCTCGAAACGTTCGTCGATGACGCGGTCGAGGCCTCCGGCTTCGACGGGACCATCGTCGATGCGAGTCAGGGCGTCGACCTCGCCGAAGCCGAGAAGATCACGACCGAAGCCGAGCATGAAGCCGGCGAGTCCCACGACCATGCCGAGGAGGGCGACGACCACGGTCATGATCACGACCACGCCGAGGAGGGTGAGGACGGGCATGATCACGCGGATGAGGGTGACGAGCACGATCACGACCACGGCCCGGTCAACCCGCACCTGTGGACCTCGCCCGAGTACGCGAAGGGCATGGCGACCGAGGTGATGGACGGACTCGTCGAGGCGGATCCCGATCACGCCGACGACTACACCTCTCGGGGTGATGCGTACACCGCGAAGCTCGATGAGCTCGACGCGTGGGTCGCGCAGGAGATGGCGAAGGTCCCCGAGGCGGATCGCATCATGGTCAGCGGGCACGACTCGCTCCGCTACTACCTGCACGACTACGACATCGCGTTCGCTGGGTCGATCCTGCCGTCGTTCGAGGACAACGCCGAGCCGAGTGCCGCGGAGATCGATGCGCTGGTCCACGAGATCCAGGAGCGCGGGGTGAAGGCCGTCTTCGTCGAGTCGTCGATGAACCCGAAGCTCGCCGAGACCATCGCGCAGGAGGCGGGCGTCGAGGTCGTCGACAGCGATGCGATCTACGCCGACTCCCTGGGCGCCGAGGACACCGACGCGGCGACGTATATCGGTGCGACCGTGCACAACACGAAGCTGATGCTCGACGCGTGGGGTGTCACGCCGGACGAGGTTCCGGCGGACCTCGAGTCGTAGAATGGCGGCTATGCCAGCCGCCCCAGCCCTCGCGCTCCACGATGCCGCGTTCGGCTACCAGGGGGTCACCAGAGTCGAGCATCTGACGGGAGATCTGCCCGCCGGAAGCGCGGTGGCGCTGATCGGCCCGAATGGATCGGGCAAGTCGACGCTGCTCCGCGGCATTCTCGGCCTCGCCGAGCTCACGGGCGGAGCAGTCGAGGTGCTCGGTACCTCGCCGCGGCAGGCGAGGCGATGGGTCGGATCGCTGCCGCAGGCCGACGGTCGCGACACGACGCTGCCCATCACGCTGCGCCAGGTCGTGACCATGGGGCTGTACCGTTCACTCGGCCCAGTGCGACCCGTCGGGGCGGCCGGCCGGCGTGCTGTGGAGCAGGCGCTCGAACGTGTGGGGCTCGCCGAGTTCGCGGCGCGCCGCTTCGGGGAGCTCTCGGGCGGACAGCAGCAGCGCGGCATTCTCGCGCGCGCGCTCGTCGCCGACCCTCGGCTGCTCCTCCTGGACGAGCCGTTCAACGGCCTCGATCGCGAGAACCGCGAGGTGCTGCTGGCGCTCGTGAACGAGCTGCGTGACGAGGGGCGCACGATCATCGTGTCGACCCACGACCTCGAGATCGCCAAGCGCGCGTGCACCCACGTTCTGCTGCTCGCGAGCGGCCACACGCCGAACCAGCCCGGCCACCCGGCGGCGTTCGGATCCCTCGATGAGGCGCTCACGCTGGAGGCGGTGGCGCACGCGTTCCAGGACACGACCGTCGAGCTCGACCATCACACGGTCACGACATCACGGGAACTCGAGTAGGCGTGGACGCCTCGCTCCTCGAGATCTTCGCACTGCCGTTCATGAGCCGCGCGCTCATCACGGTGGCGGTGCTCGCCGTTGCGGCGGGCGTGGTCGGTCTCTGCATCAGCTTTCGCGAACTCGAGTTCGTGAGCGACGGTCTTGTGCACGCCGTCTTCCCAGGACTCGTGGTCGGGTCAGCGCTCGGCGGCGTCGCCGGGGTGCTGCCGGGCGCGGTGGTCGCAGCGCTGCTCGCGGCACTGCTGTTCACGGTGCTCGAGTGGCGCGGCGGCGTGAGTTCGGACGCCGCGATCGCGGTCGTGCTCACCGGCATGTTCAGCCTCGGCGTCGTGATCGTGTCGCGGCAGGACGGGTACGTCTCCCAGCTACAGGAGTTGCTGTTCGGCCGATTGCTGACGGTCACGTCGACGCAACTGTGGCAGATCGTGGCGGTGGCCGCCCTGGCGCTCGTGATCATCGCGCTCACCTGGCGGGCTCAGCTCTTCCGCGCGTTCGACCCTGAGGGGTTCGCCGCCGCCGGCAACCGTCCTCTGGCGACGGATTTGTGGCTCGGCGCTGCGGTCGCGCTGCTCGTCGTCGCCGGCGTGCAGGCGCTCGGCGTCCTGATGGTGATCGCTCTGCTCACGGTGCCGATGGCGACGGCGAGGCTCGTCTCACGCCGGTTCGCCCTGCTCGTGCCGATCGCGATCGGGGTCCCGCTCGTCGCCGGTGCGACCGGCTTGTGGCTCGCCTTCGACTGGTCAGTGGTTGCTGGAGTCGCTGTGTCGCCCGGGGCGATCATCGTGCTTGTGCTCGTGGCGCTCTACGGTGTGGCCGTGGTCGCCGGCCTGGTGCGCGGAAAGATCGCGGGGGTCAGAGCGGGTGAGCGCGCATGAGCTACTTCGCGCTCGCCACGCTCGAGATCGCGCTGCTCGGGCTGCTTTCGGGCCTCGCCGGCACGCTGATCGTGCTGCGGCGACGCTCTTTCTTCGCGGTGGCGCTGAGCCACGCGACGTTCCCGGGTGGCGTCGTCTTCGCTGTACTCGGCTGGAACCTGCTGCTCGGGCAGGCGCTCTTCGCGGGGGTGCTCGTGGCGCTCATGACGCTGCTCTCGCGGGTGCCCGGCCAGGGGAGACAGGTGGCGAGCGGCATCGTGCTCGCGTTCGGGTTCGCGCTCGGAACACTGCTCTCCAGCATCCACGCGGGGATCGGCGTGCCCGTCGAGGCACTGCTCGTGGGCTCGCCGCTCGGCGTCTCCACGGCGGATGTGGCCGCGACGGGGGCGGTGCTCGTCTGCGGGTTGATCCTCTGCACCCTGTGGTGGCGGCGAATCCTGCTCCACACCTTCGACGCCGTAGGCTTCCGGGCCAGCGGATTCCGCGAGTGGCCCGTCGAGCTCGTCGTGACCGCCGTGATCGCGGCCTCCGTGGTGGTGGCCATGCCGGCGGTGGGCGCGATCCTCGGCGTCGCGATCCTCATCGGCCCTGCGGCGGCCGCCCGAGCGGTCGCGCCGAGCGTCGGGTGGATCCCCCCGATCGCCGCGGTGCTCGGTGTCGCATCGGGCGTCATCGGCCTGTGGGCATCCCGCGCGTTCGATATCGCAGCGGGTGGATCTGTCGGCCTCGCCGTCACCCTCGTCTTCCTCCTCGCGCTCGCCGTGCGCGCGCTTCGCTACGGTGGTACTGTGCTCGCGAGACGGCGGGGCGATGGGCCCGCGCCGCGTCGGGCGACGACGGAGGTTCGAGCAGGATGAGCGCACCGCAGCGGAACACGTGGCAGCGCGAGGCGGTGCGCGCGGCGCTCGCCGAGGCACGCGGGTTCGTGAGCGCCCAGCAGCTGCACCAGACCCTGCGCGACCACGGGACCACGATCGGTCTCGCGACCGTCTATCGGGCGCTCAGCGGACTCAGCGAATCGGGAGAGGCAGACTCCCTGCAGTCGCCCGAGGGCGAGAACCTGTTCCGCTCTTGCGTCATGGAGGGCCACCACCACCACCTCATCTGCCGGCGCTGCGGTGACACTCGCGAGCTGCAGGCCGAGGCCGTGGAGGAGTGGACGCAGAGGGTCGCTGCTGAGCAGGGTTTCGCCGAGATCGAGCACGTGGTCGACCTCTTCGGCGTCTGCGAACGATGCCAGCGTCTGCAGGCGGCCGCGGATTCCTGACACCCGTCCACAGGAATGAGACGACCTCGGTGCCACGAGTCCGGATGATGACGGGCAGGTAACGACTTCGTCGCGGAGTTCCACACAGGCGGCTCTCAGCAATAGGATTCTGCTCATGGCAGAGACGACAGTGGTGCGGGTACCCCGCGACAACCGGGAGCCCCTCGTGGTGATCGACGAGGTGAACAAGCACTACGGCGACCTGCACGTGCTGAACAACATCAACACGAGCGTGGCTCGCGGCGAGGTCGTCGTGGTGCTCGGACCGTCCGGTTCGGGCAAATCGACGCTGTGCCGCGCGATCAACCGCCTCGAGACGATCGACTCGGGCACCATCACGATCGACGAGAAGCCGCTCCCCGAGGAGGGGAAGGCGCTGGCCACGCTCCGCGCCGACGTCGGCATGGTGTTCCAGCAGTTCAATCTCTTCGCCCACAAGACGATCCTCGAGAACGTGACGCTCGGCCCGATGAAGGTACGCGGACTCAGCAAGAAGGACGCCGAGGAGAAGGCGATGCGGTTGCTCGACCGCGTCGGCATCGCGAACCAGGCGAAGAAGTTCCCCTCGCAGCTCTCCGGTGGGCAGCAGCAGCGCGCCGCGATCGCGCGTTCGCTCGCGATGGACCCGAAGTTGATCCTGCTCGACGAACCCACCTCGGCTCTCGATCCCGAGATGATCAACGAGGTGCTCGATGTGATGATCGGCCTCGCCAACGAGGGCATGACCATGGTCGCCGTGACGCACGAGATGGGCTTCGCCCGGCGGGCGGCCGACCGCATTCTCTTCATGGCCGACGGCCAGATCGTCGAGGAGGCGACTCCCGAGCAGTTCTTCACCGACCCCCAGACGTCTCGGGCGAAGGACTTCCTGTCGAAGATCCTCGGTCACTGACCGACTCCAGACCGACCATCCGGCCTCGCCGGAACACCAGAGAAAGGCAAGGACCCATGCGAATCCACAAGTACGCAGCAGTGTTCGCTGCGGCCGGGGCCCTCACGCTCGCGGGCTGCGCAGGCGGAGGCGGCGGTGAGGATCCGGCACCGGCCGAGGACGCCGAGTTCGAGGCGGGCACGACGATGGCCAGCCTCAACGAGGCCGGTTCCATCACGATCGGCACGAAGTTCGACCAGCCGCTGTTCGGCCTGATGGGCCCGAGCGGGGAGCCCGAGGGCTTCGACGTCGAGATCGGCAAGATCATCGCAGCGGATCTCGGCATCGAGGCCGGGAACATCGACTGGGTCGAGACGGTGTCAGCCAACCGGGAGCCGTTCATCGAGAACGGCCAGGTCGACATCGTCATCGCGACGTACACGATCAACGACGAGCGCAAGGAAGTTGTCTCGTTCGCCGGCCCCTACTACGAGGCGGGGCAGGATCTGCTCGTGCTCGAGGGTAACCCCGACGGCATCGAGGGCATCGAAGACGTCAAGGGCGAGAAGGTCTGCTCGGCGACCGGTTCGACCTCGGCGGACAACCTCCGCGCCGAGGGCGTCGAGGTGCTCGAGACGGACACCTACTCGAACTGCCTCGAGCCGCTGCGCTCGGGCGAGGTCGTTGCGGTCTCGACCGACAACGTGATCCTCGCGGGCCTCGCCGACCAGAACGAGGGCGAGTTCGAGGTCATCGAGAACCCGTTCACCTCCGAGCCCTACGGCATCGGACTGGCGCTCGATGACACCGAGTTCCGCAACTTCATCAACGACACGCTGGAGGCCTCCTACGAGGACGGCCGCTGGGCTGAGGCATGGGAGAACACGGCCGGCGCCGTTCTGAGCACGCCGGAACCCCCGGCAGTCGACCGCTACTGATTCAGACGGGCGGCGGGGGACCACCCTCGCCGCCCGATCCGATCCAACCGAGAGGATCAGCGCACCGTGGAAGTGCTGTTCGACAATATGGGCGCCGTGCTCTCAGGGTTCCTGATGACACTGCGGCTCCTCATCTTCGGGGGACTCGGGGCCATGGCGATCGGCCTCGTCGTCGCGACGATGCGCATCTCGCCCGTGGGCTCCCTCCGCATGTTCGCGACGGCCTACACCGAGCTCGTCCGGAACATCCCGCTCACGCTGCTGCTGTTCTTCATGACGTTCGTCCTGCCGCTCATCGTTGCCGAGCGGCCACCGTACGTCATTCTCGCGACGATCGGGCTCGCGATCTACACGTCGCCCTTCGTCGCAGAGGCACTGCGCTCCGGCATCAACGGAGTTCCGGTCGGACAGGCCGAGGCCGCCCGCTCGATCGGGCTCACCTTCGGCCAGACGCTGACGCTGATCGTGCTCCCGCAGGCGCTGCGCATGGTCATTCCTCCGCTCATCAACGTGTTCATCGCGCTGACGAAGAACACGTCGGTGGCCGGCGGGTTCTTCGTGACCGAGTTGTTCCTCACGGCGCGCACGCTCACGAACCAGTACGGCAGTGCGGTGATCGCGATCCTCGCCGGAGTGGCGGTCTTCTACCTCGTGATCACGGTGCCGCTCGGCCTCATCGCCGGACAGATCGAGAAGAAGGTGCGGGTGCTGCGATGAGTCAAGCGACAGTCCTCTACGACGCCCCGGGCCCGAAGGCCCGCCGGCGTTCACTGATCATCTCCATCGTCGGCACGCTTGCCCTCGTCGGTCTGCTCGCCTGGGTGGTGTGGACGCTCGGTCAGCCCCGCATTGCGGCGAACGGCAACGAGACGCCTGGTTCGTGGGACGCCTCGCGATGGGACATCGTAGCTGATCCCGTGTTTTGGGAGACGGTGGCCCGGGGAGCGTGGAACACGGTGCGCGCCGCCGCGACCGCCATGGTGGGCGCGATGCTCATCGGCGTCCTCTTCGCATTCGGCCGACTCGCCGACTCAAAGTTGATCCGCATTCCCACCACGGTCATCCTCGAGTTTTTCCGCGGCATGCCCGTGCTGCTCATGATGCTCTTCATCCTGCTCGTCGCGGCGAGCGGAGCATTCTGGGCCGTGGTCATCGCACTCGCGGTCTACAACGGCGCGATCATCGGCGAGGCGCTGCGCGCCGGCATCGTCTCCCTCGGCAAGGGTCAGCGGGAGGCCGGGCTCTCCATCGGGCTGACACCGGTGCGGACGAGACTGCTCATCGAGTTCCCTCAGGCATTCACGCAGATGCTGCCCGTCATCATCGCGCAGATGGTGGTGCTGCTGAAGGACACCTCGCTCGGCTACATCGTGGCCTATCCCGAGCTAGCTCGATCCGTCGCCAACATGGGCAACTACTACGGCAACCGCTATATGCTGACGCTCTGGATCGTGGGCGTCTCGGTGTACCTCGTCATCAACCTGCTCGTCTCCTGGATCGGACGTCGCACGCACCGTATGGCGGCGAAGCGCAGCACTCGCTGAGTTCGTATATGGAGGCAGTGGGAGACGCAGGCGCCGCCCCCGTGTACCGGGATCCGGTCACGGGGGCGGAGTTTCCGATCAGCGAGCCGAGGTGGCGGTCAGACGACGGGAACCCGCTCATGATCTCCGCCGGGCCGGGGATCGAGCGAGATCAGATCGACCTGACCGATCGGAGCCTGTGGCGATATCGAGCGGCGCTGCCCGTCGCGGTCGCCGAGCCGGTGTCGCTCGGCGAGGGCTGCACGCCCCTCGTACCGCGCGAACTCGCTGGTGGTCTGGCCCACTGCAAGCTCGAGTGGTTCAGCCCGACCGGCAGCTTCAAGGATCGCGGGGCGAGCGTCATGGTGTCGGTGCTGCGCGAACAGGGCGTGACCTCCCTCATCGAGGACAGCTCGGGCAACGGCGGCGCGGCGATCGCGGCGTACGGGGCCGCCGCGGGAATGGACGTGACGGTGTTCGCGCCGGCGAGCACCTCGCCAGCGAAGCTCGCCCAGGCGCGAGCATATGGCGCGACGATTGAACTCGTTCCGGGGCCGCGTGAGGCGTCGCAGCAGGCGGCGATCGACGCTGCGGGTGGTGGGCCGAGGTATGCGAGCCACAACTGGCAGGCCCTCTTCCTGGAGGGCACGAAGACTCTCGCCTACGAGATCTGGGAGGATTTCGGTTTCGAGGCTCCCGACCATGTCGTCGTACCGGTCGGTGCCGGGAGCAGCCTGCTCGGCTGCGCCCTCGGGTTCGCCGAACTCTTCCGTGCCGGCCACATCGCCCGGATGCCGAGTCTCCACGCTGCGCAACCGCTGAACTGCTCTCCGGTTGACGCGGCCTTCCACGGCGAGGCGGACCGGCCGGTCGCGCCGACGGTCGCCGAGGGGACGGCGATCCGGAATCCGCTGCGACTCGCTCAGATCCTCGCGGCGGTCCGCGATACCGGCGGGTGCACGATCGCCATCGCCGAGCCGGAGATCCTCGCAGCCAGGGCTGCGCTGGCCGCGCAGGGGCTGTTCGTCGAACCGACGAGCGCGACGGCCGCAGCGGCCTTCACGCACCTGCGTGGCCGCGGCATGATCCAACCGGGGGAGACGGCGGTCGTCGTGCTGACGGGAAGCGGACTGAAGTCACCCGCACCGTGATCCTCGTTCGGCGTCTGAGAGGATGATGGCTTCAGACAGAGGAGAGAGCGGGAGCGCATGCGCGGACTGAACGGGAAGCTCGTGGCGATCACCGGTGCCGCTGGCGCGATCGGTCGCGCGACCGCGCAGCGGTTCATCGAGGAGGGTGCTCGGGTCATCGCCCTCGACATCGACGGGGCAGCGCTCGAGTCGCTGCGCGAGGAGCTGCCTGGCCTCGCCGGATCGGGCCGCCTCGATGTCTCAGACCCCGAGAGCGTGACGGCGGCGTTCGAGACCGTGGAACGGGAGCACGGTGCCCTCGAGGTGCTCATCAACAACGCCGGAGTGAATGCCAGGCACCCGTTCACCGATATTCCGTTCGCCGACTGGCGCAGAGTGATGAGCGTGAATGTCGACGGCGCCTTTCTCGTCGCGCAGGCCGCCGCGCGACAGATGCGCGCCACCCGTCGCGGCGTGATCCTGCACACCGCCTCGACGAACGGCCTCGTCGGTTATCGGGACCACGCCATCTACAGCTCGGGCAAGGCGGCCGTGATCGAGATGTCCCGCGCCATGGCGCTCGACCTCGCTCCCGAGATCCGGGTGAACGCCGTGTGCCCCGGGTATGTGCAGACGCCGCTCATGACGGCGGGGGCGGAGCAGGCCGCGAGCATCCCGCTTCGTCGCTTCGGTCTTCCGGAGGAGGTTGCCGCGCTCTTCGCCTTCCTCGCCTCCGACGATGCCGCGTTCATCACGGGGCAGGAGTTCGTGATCGACGGAGGGGAGATCGCAGGGGGCATGCTCAGCGGGTTCGGCGCGGCGGCGACCTCTAGACTCGAACCATGAGTGAACTCGTGGTCTCATTGCCGAGCGCCGAACTTCGACGAGCCGTCGGCGACGTGGACGGTGTCACGTTCGTCGACTGGGATATGCAGGGCGATGCCCCGCGTGAACGGGTCGACATCGTCGTGCCGCCCTACATGTACGGCACGTCCCCGCTCGCGCAGCTCAGCGGTGTCGATGTGCGCCTCGTCCAGTGGCAGTCGATCGGCATCGACGGTGTCGCCGACGCCCTGCCCGTGGACGTGCCGTTCGCCAACGCGGCCACGGTGCACGAAACCTCGACAGCCGAGCTCGCGCTCGCGCTGACGCTCGCGGCCCAGCGGGGCATCCCGCGGTTCGTTCGCGACGCGGCAACCGGCACCTGGCGCAACGAATCACTGCTGAGTCTCGCCGATCGGAAGGTGCTGCTCGTCGGGTACGGCGGTGTCTCGCAGGCCATCGAGGCCAGACTCGAGGGGTTCGAGGTCTCGCTCACCCGCGTCGCACGCTCCGCTCGCCAGGCGGAGAACCTCGCCGGCGCAGCGGTCCCCGTGCACGGTATCGATGAGCTGCCCGCCCTGCTCGCCGAGGTTGAGGTCGTCATCGTCGCGGTACCGCTGACGGACGACACGCGTGGCCTCTTCGACGCCGAAGCGCTCGCCGCCATGCCGGACGGGGCGCTGCTCGTGAACGTGGCTCGCGGAGCGGTCGTGGACACCGGCGCCCTCGTCGCCGAGCTGCAGGCCGGGCGACTTCGGGCTGCGGTCGACGTGACCGACCCGGAGCCGTTGCCCGCGGACCACCCGCTGTGGTCGTGCGAGAACGCGCTGATCAGTCCGCACGTCGGCGGCGCGTCGTCGGCGATGGTGCCGCGGATGGCGCGCCTGATCCGGCGCCAGATCGCCCACCTGCAGTCAGGGGAACGCCCCGAGAACATCGTGCTCGGCAGCTGGGAGTAGCGATCGGTTTCAGCGGGCCGCTGCCGCCAGCAACTCGATGATGTGGCGGTAGCTCTCGCCGGTCGCGCGGGTCATGCCGAGCTCGCAGGTGCGATTGCACGAGGCATGCGCTGTCGCACCGAGCCCGCGAACTTCGGCTGCTTCAGCGGCGGTCGCCGACGCGGTGAGTTCTGGGTGGAGCATGCCGCGGTCGCCCGCGAACGCGCAGCACCCCCAGGCGTCGGGTACGGTGACGTGGTGCGCGACCGCTGAGGCGAGGGTGCGCAAGTCGTCGTCGATCCCGATTTGCCGCGACGAGCATGTCGGGTGCAGTGCGAGGGACTCGATCTGCGGCTCAAGGTTCACGCGCGGCAGGATCACCCGGGCGGTGAACGCCACAATGTCCTCCACCCGGACCGACGGCCCGAGCAGGTGGGCGAAGCCCTCGGTGCAGCTGCTCGCGTCGCTCACGACGGGCAGATCCGACCCTGCGAGGGCAGTGCTGACGCGGGCGACGGTGCTACGCCGATTGATCTCCGCGCCCCCGGTGTACCCCTTGGACGACCACGGCGTCCCGCAGCAGATGCCGTCCACACCATCGGGCACGATCATGCGGAGGCCCGCCAGTTCGAGCAGCTGCACGAATCCGTCCATGACGCCTCCGCCCTCCCCTGCCGGACCGAACATGCTGTTCACGCACGCCGGCACGTAGACGCCGACCGGGTCTCCGCCTCCCGAGCCCACGACCCGACCCAGCGAGCGACGCGACGGGCCGCCAGACGGAAGGTCTGATGAGTAGAGCGGGATCGTGTCGCTGCCGAGAGTGCGTCGTGCGACCTCGGTCGTTCCCCGCACGAGCGGTGCGGGGAGGTGACCGGCCGCCGTCAGCGCGGCCGCACCGGCACGCGTCACGGGTCCCCACGCGCGTGCTGCGCCGCTCCACGCGGCGGCGAGCGGCGGAGCCGCAGATTCTTGCCGGAGCCGCCTCACGAGCGCGCCCGTGTTGATGCCGACCGGGCACGCCGTCTGGCACATGCCATCGACCGCGCAGGTCTGCACCCCGTCGTAATCGAAGTCGCGCTCGAGAGCGTCGGCGAGGGCATCGTCGCCACGCAGGCGAGCAGATGCCGTTGCGCGGAGCGCGACGATGCGCTGCCGCGGGGTGAGGGTGAGGTCGCGGCTCGGGCAGACGGGCTCGCAGTAGCCGCACTCGACGCAACGGTCCACCTCGGACTCCACCGCTGGGTTGAGCTTGATGTGGCGCATGTGCGCATCGGGGTCGTCATCGAGGATAACCCCGGGGTTCAGCACGCCAGCGGGGTCGATCAGTCGTTTGATCTCCCACATCACGTCGGTGAGTTCGTCGCCGTACTGACGGCGGACGTAGGGCGCCATCGCACGCCCCGTACCGTGCTCGGCCTTGAGGTTCCCTCCGGCGGTGAGCACCAGGTCGACCAGTTGCTCGGTGAAGCCGTGGTACCTGCTGAGTGCCTCATCGCCGGCGAACCGGTCGGTGAGCATGAAGTGGATGTTGCCGTCTTTGGCGTGGCCGAAGATCACGGAGTCGGCGTATCCGAATCTGGAGAAGAGGTCCTGGAGGGACCCGCAGGTGTCTGCGAGGCGGGCGGTGGGGACAACGATGTCTTCGAGGAGCGCGGTTGTTCCGCTCGGCCGCGCGCCGGCCACCGAGGCGTAGAGCCCTTTCCTGAACGACCAGGCACGGTGTCTGGCGTCACGGTCAGCGCTCAGCGACGGTGGTTCGAGGAGCGGTTGTGCGGCGAGCAGCCCGGCACCGTTGCGGGTCTGCTCCGCGAGTTCCGTGGCGTCGTCGGCGCGGTATTCGACGAGCAGTGCCGCGTGCTCCTCCGGAGCGAAGCCGCTGATCTCGGCGGGGGCTCCGGGGAGACGCTGGCCGACTCGGATGGAGGTGGCGTCCATCAGCTCGAGCGTCGCAGCGCCGGAGTCGACGAGCTCGGGGAGTGCTCGCGTCGCGGCGTCGAGGGTGGGGAACACGACGAGACCGGTGCTCGTGAGCGATGCCACGGGGACGGTGCGGAACGTCGCCTGCGCGACGAAGGCCAGCGTGCCCTCGGACCCGATGATGAGGCGCTGCAGGATCTCCACCGGTGCGTCGCAGTCGAGCAGGGCGTTCACGCCGTACCCCATGGTGTTCTTCAGTGCGAATCGCTCGCGAATGATGCGTACTGACTCCGGGTTGGCACGCACGCGGCGCTTGAGCCGATCGAGGCCAGCGTGAAGCTCTGGTTCGCATGCCCTGAGGCGCGCATCCGCGTCCGGTTCAGCGGTGTCGATGCGCGTGCCGGAGGGCAGCACCAGCACCATCGACTCGAGGGTGCGATAGGTGTTGTGCTCGGTGCCGCAGGCCATGCCGCTCGAGTTGTTGGCGATGACCCCGCCGACGGTGCAGGCGGACTCGCTGGCCGGGTCGGGCCCGAGCCGGCGACCGTGTCTGTATAGGCGCGCGTTCACCTGAGCGATCGTGACGCCGGATGCGACGCGCACACGCTGCCCGTCGTCCAGGATCTCGATGTCGCGGAAGCGCTGCCGTACATCGACGATGATGCCCTCGCCCGAAGCCTGACCCGACAAGCTGGTGCCGCCCGACCGGAACGTTACCGGCCGACGGGTCTCCGTGGCGACGCGCAGAATCCGGCCGACCTCGTCCGCCGTCTCCGCGATCACCACCGCTTCGGGAGTCAGCAGGTAATGAGAAGCATCGCCCGCATACGCTGCCACATCGAGTGCTCGGGTGCGCAGTCGAGCGGGGTCGGCGAGGGCGTCGGCGAGTGCTGATCCTGTCATGAGGGTTCTCCTCCGTTGTGCGTGATCCCGATCGCCCTGGCCGGGGTCGATGTCGCGGCCGCGAGCGCCTCAGACCGTGGCACACCGGCATCGATGGAGTTCTGCACTGCGCGGTCCAGGGTGAGCGTCGATCCGGCGAGCGTCTCGGTGCCGGTGAGTACCGGGCGGCCTGCGGAGACGTCGACGTCGAGGTTCCCGAGCCGGTAGGTGCCATCGCCGAGGCCCGTCGCCGACATGGCGTCGGTGACCAGTGCGATGCGCCCTGGTGCGGCGGCGAAGAGCGTGCGCACGACGACGGGGGCGACGTGCAGTCCATCGGCGATGACCTCGAGCGTCACGTGGTCGCGCGCGAGCGCAGCGCCGACCGGGCCGGGGGCACGATGCCCGAGTCCCGGCATAGCGTTGAAAGCGTGGGTGAGCACGCTGGCGCCGTGGTCGAAGGCTTCGCTAGCGGTGTCGAGGTCGGCTTCGGTGTGCCCGACGGCGACGGTCACACCCGCGGCGCTGAACCGTTCGATCGCATCGAGGGCGCCAGGAAGCTCGGGAGCGATCGTCACGAGGCGCAGCAGCCCTCCGCCGGCCTCGATCAGCGCTTCGACCGTTGCGGGCGTCGGCGCCTCGAGCGCCGATGGATCGTGCGCTCCGCAGCGCGACGAGGCCAGGAATGGCCCCTCGAGGTGCACGCCGAACGCTTCTGGCAGCCCTGGGATCAAGGTGCTCAGGGTATGCAGCCTGCGCGCGAGCTTGGCGGGAGGCGCGCTGACGAGGCTGAGCAGCATTCGCTCGGTGCCGTGAGCCCGGTGGTGCGCGAGGGCGGCGGTGATCCCACTGGCATCGGCGGTATCGAAGTCGAACCCTGCGGCCCCGTGGCAGTGCAGGTCGATGCCGCCGGCGATCATGCCAGGCCGCCGGGTTCGATGCGCTGCCACTCGGGTTTGTTCGCCGCGGTGTGGCGATAGTAGTCGATGAGCTGGAGTTCGGATGCGGCCGTTTCATCGACGATCACCGTCGCGTGACGGTGGAGCTGCAACGCGGACCCCGGCACGAATGCGGTGAGCGGCCCTTCGACGGCTGCGGCGATCGCCGCAGCCTTGCGCGGACCCTGGGCGACGAGCAACAGGCGGCGCGCGTCGAGAATTGTGCCGAGGCCCTGCGTGAGACAGTGCATCGGCACCTCTTGCCCCTGGGGAAAAAACCGGGCGTTGTCGGTGCGGGTCTGCGGCGCGAGCGTTTTCACTCGGGTACGTGAGGCGAATGATGAGGTCGGCTCGTTGAATCCGATGTGTCCGTTCGCACCGATGCCGAGGATCTGCACGTCGATGCCGCCGGCCGTCGCGATCGCGGTCTCGTAGGTCTCTGCCGCTGCCTCGAGATCGGTGGCGGTGCCGTCGGGCACCTGCACGCGCGCCGGATCGAAGCCCAGCGGACGCACGACATCACGGTCGATGGTCGTTCGATATGACTGGGGATCGTCGGAGGCGAGTCCAACGTACTCGTCGAGGGCGAACCCGCGCGCCCGGGCGAAGGAGACCTCGCCGGTATCGACGCGACGCCTGAGGTCAGCGTAGACGCCCTGCGGGCTGCTACCGGTTGCGAGTCCGATGGTCGCCTCGGGGTGTGCGGAGACCAACGACGCGATCTGAGTTGCCGCGATGCGCGCCACGTCGGCGGCGGTGGGGAGCAAGATGACTTCCATTTCAGCCTTCCCGCGCCAGGGTCAGTGCCTCGCGGACGGCGCCGCCGGAGCTGCCCAGCAGCTCGGCGGCGCGCGCGGCTTCGCAGTCGGCGAGGATCATGACGATAGCCGTCTTCGCGTGCAGGCCCGCCGCATCGAGAGCGGCCGCGGCGCGCTCGTCCGTGGCGCCGGTCGCCTCCACCACGATGCGGCGCGCGCGGTCCTTGAGCTTCACATTGGTGGGGCGCACATCGACCATGAGATTCTCGTAGACCTTTCCCGTGCGGATCATACTGCCGGTGGAGATCATGTTGCAGACGAGCTTCTGGGCTGTGCCTGCCTTGAGGCGCGTGGAGCCCGTGAGTACCTCGGGCCCGGTCAGCACTTCGATCGCGATATCCGCATCCGCGCTGATCGCTGCGGAGGGCGTGCACGATACCGCCACGGTCGCGGCGCCGACCGAGCGGGCGTGCCGCAGGCCGCCGAGCACGTACGGCGTGCGGCCGCTCGCCGCGAGGCCCACCACGACATCGTTGCTCGTCACCCCGTGCGCCACCAGATCGGCGACACCCCGATCCTCTTCGTCCTCTGCGCCCTCCACGGCGCGGACGAAGGCCATCTCGCCGCCCGCGATGAGCCCGAGCACCTCGGAGGGGTCGGTGCCGAAGGTCGGCGGGCACTCGACGGCGTCAAGCAGTCCGATCCGGCCGCTCGTACCCGCGCCGAGGTAGATGAGCCGACCGTCTCGCGCTCGGGCTGCCGCGACCGCGTCGACGGCGCGCGCGATCTCGGGGAGCGCAGCTGCGACCGCGTCGGGCACGCGACGGTCCTCGTCGCTCATGAGGCGTAGGAGATCGACGGAGTCGAGGGTGTCGATGTGTGCGGTCATGGGGTTGCGTGCCTCCGTTGCGAGAGCACCGATCGCGGCACGCCCGCGTGGATCCTGGTGGTTCATGCTGCAGTCCTTTCGCAGTCGAGAAGTGATTGCCGATGCCCGCGGAGTGACTTGGTCATTCGCACGTCCACACCACACCAGTTTGCGCGCGTATGCGTTCGGCCGCGCCGAAAGCGGCGAGATGCAGCGACCCATCGAGCGGGTCGCCTGCGGCCTCGAGAATGCGAGCGTCGGGATCGTGGCGTTCGATCTCCTCGCGGAACCCGTCGATCAGCAGACTCCCCGCGCGGACAAGGCCACCAGTGAGCGCCACCGAGAGGTGATCGCCGTTCGGCAGATCCGGCGTCGCACCGGGCGCCCCGGGGAATCGGGCGCGCGCTGCGCTGATCGCGCTACGAGCGGCTTCGCGACCGGCGTCGCGCAGCAGTTCCGAGGCGGACCGGTCGCCGTCGCGGGCGACCGCAGCGATGTCTACCGCGAACTCGGCGAGGAGTCCGGCGCGATCTTCGCGCGTGTAGAACTGCGCAGGCCAAGTGGCGGGTGGCCCGAAACGACGCGCGGCAGCAGTCAGGAGTGCCTGTCCGCTCGGATCGACGCCGTCGTGGGCGCGCAGCGCGTGCGCGAGGGCGCGGCGCCCGAGCCAGGCTCCGCCGCCGCGGTCGCCGAACAGGTGGCCCCACCCGTCGGAGCGCGTCCACTCAGGAGCCCAGGTACCTTGCGCATCGGGCCCGGAGTGCGCAAGGGCGATGGCTCCGGTGCCGAGCGCCGTGATCGCACCGCCTCGGCCCCCGAGGGCACCGAGATGGGCGGTCACGGCATCGATCGCCGCGACCACGGGAATCCCGAGGCGCATCCGAAGTGCATCGAGCGCGGGTGCCGGATCCTCGGCCACAGAGGCGATGCCGGTCGACCCGATGCCGATGCCGAGGATCTCGCCGAAGTGATCCGGCCAGGCGTCGGCGGCGGATGCGATCAGCTCGTGCGCCACGCGCATGCCGGTGCTCCCGCCCGCACCGACGCCGATGCGCGGACCGGTGACTGTCGCATCGGCCGTCGCACGGCCGAGATCGTCGACCGAGCCGAGCGCCACACGGCTCCCGCTCCCGCCGATATCGACGCCCAGCACGTACCCGGTCACGAGGTGCTCACGCGTTCCCGCATGGCCGGAGCCGGGTGGCGCAAGGAGAGGAGGCCGCCGAGGACGCACGTGACGATGACGCCGAGCAGCGGGTACCACTGCCATGCGACCCAGACCTCGCCGGTCACGTACTTCTCCATGACGAAGAGGAACGCGTTGACTGCCACCGCCGCGGCGAACCCGACGTTGGCGTCGACTGCGTTCGCTCGTCGGTTGAAGATGCCGAAGATGAACGCGCCGAGCAGCCCCCCGTAGGTGATCCCGGCAATGCCGAGCGCGAGGATGACGATGCTGCCGGAATCGGATTCGAAGACCGTGGCGGGGAGAATGAAGGCGATCCCCCATCCGATCGTCGCCCAGCGTCCGACTCGGAAGCCCTGCTCGTCGGTCATCGGGGTGCGCTTCAGTCGAGCGTAGACATCGTTGACGGTGGAGGACGACAGTGCGGAGAGCGACGAGGAGAGCGTCGACATCGCTGCCGCGAGAATGCCGGCCAGCAGTAGCCCCGAGACGCCCGTTGGCAGGCCCTCGATGATGAAGAGCGGGAAGATCTCGTCGTCGCGGGTGAGGCCGAGTTCGGTCGGTGTGGCCTGGCCGTAGTAGGTCCAGAGTGCGAGACCCACGGCGAGGAAGATCGCGAACTGCACGAACACGATGAGTCCCGACCAGATCAGCGCCTTCTGCGCCTCGACCTTGGTGCGGCAGGACAGGAGGCGCTGCACGATGATCTGATCCGACCCGTGAGATGCCATGGCGAACACGGCGCCGCCGATGAAGGACGGGAGGAACGAGGCACTGGACGAAATCGGATTGCCCTCGAAGACGAAGAGGTTGGTCTTGCCTGCCTCAACCGCGTCGGTGACCCACCCACCGCCCACGGTCGCGGTGACGATGATGATCGCGAGGATGCCGCCGACGACGTAGAGCAGCATCTGTGCCACGTCGACCCACACGACGGCCTTGATGCCGCCGATGAAGGTGTACAAGATGGTGACGAGCGACAGCACGACGATGATGACGAAGTAGCTCGTGTGGATCCCGAAGCCGTCGAGGATGACCTTGAGCGGAATCGCGGCCGCGAGCACCCGCACCCCGTCGGCGAGGAGCCTGGTCACGAGGAAGGTGAGGCCGGCCGTTGTCTGCGTCGACTGCCCGAATCGCTTGCCGAGATAGGCGTACGCGGTGATCATCTCGCCGTCGTAATAGCGGGGCAGCATGAGGAACGCGACGATGACGCGGCCGAGAATGTAGCCGAAGCCCAACTGCAGGTAGTTCAGATCGCCGAGATAACTCATGACCGGGATGCCGATGACCGTGAGGGCGCTGGTCTCGGTGGCGACGATGGACAGGCAGACTGCCCACCAGGGGAGGGTGCGCCCACCGATGAAGTAGTCCTTGAGGTCTTTCTGCTTCCCGCTCAGGACCAATCCCAGCCACGCCGTTGCGACGAGATAGGCCACGATCACCAGGAGGTCGATGATCTGCATGGTGTCTCCTTCATTGAGAGTAATGGGGTGTGAAAGGCGGGGTGCTCACCGCAGTCGAAGTCGACTCGGACGTTCGCTGAGGGGCATTGGCAGGGTGAGCGGTGCAGCGCCGGGGCTGAGCCGTCCGGCGATGGTCGGACGCGTGGCGCCCGTGAGGCTCGGCTCGGTTCCGGCGAGACCGTGCCAGCTCAGCCAGCCGATCAGTGCCATGAGCAGTGCTTCCTTGCTGCCCTCGGAGAGTCCGAGAGCGAGATCGGTCGTCGTCAGTGTGACGTCGGTGCCGAGCGCTGTGTCGATGCGGTCCATCAGCACGGGGTTGCGGGTGCCGCCACCCGCGGCGATGACCGTACGCGCGCCGAAGCGGGTGCATGCCTCAGCAACGGTGCGCGCGGTGAGCTCGGTGACAGTGGCGAGCGCATCCCGCGGTGCGATGTCGTGACGCGCCAGGAAACCGTCCAGGTAGGTGCTGTGGAAGAGCTCTTTTCCGGTCGACTTGGGCGCCGGTCGTGCGTAATAGGGCTCTGCCAGCATTTCGTCGAGCAGCGCGGCGTCGATAGCGCCCTGTGCGGCCAGCGCGCCGTCGCGATCGTAGTGCAGTGCGTCGTCGGTGATGCGGCGAGCGAGGATATCGATCAGGGCGTTCGCGGGGCCCGTGTCGAATGCCACCGGAGCGAGGTTCGGGGAGATCACGGTGATGTTCGCGATCCCGCCGAGGTTGAGCATCGCGACGGGCGTATCGACGGCGCCGATGAGCATACGGTCGAGCATGCCGACGAGCGGGGCGCCTTGCCCGCCGGCTGCGATATCGCGTGCGCGAACATCGCTCAGCACCGGAGTGCCGGTGCGTTCGGCGATCCACGCAGGCTGGCCGAGCTGCAACGTCGAGGTGACCATTCCGTCCGCCACGTCGTGTCGCACCGTCTGGCCGTGGGAGACCACCAGATCGCATGTGACGCCGGCGTCGGCGATGAGGTCACGCAGACTCTCGGCGCAGCACCGGCCGAGGCGTGCGTCGACGCTGCTGACCAGAGAGAGCGGCACGTCGTCGGGCTCCAGCAGTCGGAGGATGTCGGCGCGGAGGGCGCGATCAAAGGGCACCTCCCGTTCGGCGAGCACCCGCGCCTCGAGCGTGTCACCGGAGTGAGTGAACTCGGCGATGACGAGATCGATCCCGTCCGCCGACGTGCCGGTCATGAGTCCCGCGATGATCATGCGTTGCCTCCTGGGGCATGCGGTGGCAGTGTCAACTCGGTGCGGATCTTGTAGCGGTCCCCGCGATACACCGACCGAACGAACTCGAAACGAACCCCGTCGGCTCCGCTCGATGTTCGCTCGAACAACAGTGCCGGAGAGAGTTCGGGTACGCCGAGTTCCACTGACTCTTCGGCGTTGATGAGCGTCGGCTCGATGGTCTGGGCGCTGTGCGCGAGACGAATATCGAACCGTTCGTGCAGGAGTTCGTAGAAGGACCGGTTCTCGAGGTCGGGCGCCGCGAGGCCTGGGACGAGGTCAGCGGGAACGGTGAGCTCCTCAAGAGCGATTGGCTCGTCGTCTGCCAGGCGGAGGCGGAGCACTGTGACGACCTCGGCATCCGTGTCGAGACGCAGTCGACGTGCGATGTGCTTGCCCGCGCGCGCGGTCTCGAATCCGAGCACGCGCGAGCCGGGACGCATGCCGCGCGCGAGCATGTCCGCTGTGAACGAGCTGGCGGCGAGCGGCTGATCGAGTTTCGGGCCGAGAGCGAAGACGCCGGCACCCTGGCGACGTCGCACGACACCCTGTGCGATGAGTTCGTCGATGGCGCGTCGCAGCGTCATGCGCGAGACGCCCAGTGATTCGGCGAGCTGGCGCTCCGGCGGGAACTGCTCGCCTGCGACCATGCTTTCGAGCCGGTCGAGCAGCTGATCTCGGATGGAATGGAACTTTGTCACCCCCCTATTGAGACACAGGAGTGCGTTCAGATCAAGACCATTGGTCTATTTTTGACTGGGGGGGGGCAGATGGTTGCCGCCCTGAACCGTCAGCCGCGGGCGCCTAAGCTGGGGTCATGGAACCGAGTGCCCACATCGTCCGGGCTCGCCCGTGAACCCCCTCATCCGCGCCGTCCTCAGCCTCTTCGCCGCGCCGCGGTTGAACATGCGTGAGGACTACCCGAAGGTGCGCCGGTTCCAGCGGCGCATGGCCGCGCGTCCGGTCTCGCGGTACCGCGTGTTCGACCGGCAGATCCTCTCGGAGGACGGCACGCACCGCATCCCGGTGCGCGTGTTCCAGCCGCGCGAGCGTCGTCGCGAAGAGGTGCTCCTCTTCTTCCACGGCGGCGGATGGGTGACTGGCGATATCGAGAGCTACACGCCCGCCTGCGCCGCGATGGCCGATCTCACCGGCTGCGTCGTCGCATCCGTCGACTACCGTCTCGCCCCCGAGCACCCGTTCCCTGCGGGGCTGCACGACTGCCTGAGGGTGGCTCAGGTCCTGCTCGACGATCCGCAGCGGGCCGGAATCGAGAACGCCGATCGGGTCGTCCTCGTGGGGGACTCAGCCGGAGGCAACCTCGCCGCAGTGGTCTCGCTGCGGCTGCGTGCGCTTGGGCACCCGGGCGCGAAGCGCCAGATCCTGCTCTACCCCGTCACGCACTGGGACCACGACCCGGCGACGTCCCCGTTCCCCTCGGTGCGCAACCACGGCGAGGACTACCGCCTCACGAACACCGAGGTGCAGGACTACCTGGAGCTCTACGTTCCCGACCCGGATGAGCGCCGTTCTCCGCTCGTGGCCCCGCTGATGGCGGAAGACCTGAGCGGGCAACCCGACACGCTGATGATCACCGCTGAGCTCGACCTGCTGCGTGATGAGGCAGAGGCCTACGCGCGCGCCTTGCAGGAGGCGGGGAACACGGTGCGCGTGCACCGGGTCTCCGGCGCCCTGCACGGTTTCATCGCGCTGCCGCGATTCTCTCGCGCGCTTCGCGACGCGTATGAGGTGATCAACGCGTTCCTCGACGAGGATCCCGTCGCCCGCAAGTCCGACACGGACGGGACGGAGTCGGCGGCGTGAACCGGGGGTCGTGGGTGCGGCTGGACAACGCGTCGAACGTGTTCCTCGCGGCGCGAAGCGACGTCGATCCCAAAGTCTTCCGCATCAGTGCCGAGATGGATCACGACGTCGATCCCGATGCGTTGCAGGTCGCCCTCGAAGCGACGTTCGACCGGTACCCCCTCTATCGCGCCGTGCTGCGGCGCGGGATCTTCTGGTACTACCTGCAGGACAGCGACCTCAGGCCACGGGTCGTCGCGGAGTCGCAGCACACCTGCGCCCCGATCTACCAGACCGACCGCCGCACCCTGCTCTTCCGCGTCGTCCACCACCGGAGACGGATCGCCCTCGAGGTCTTCCATGCGCTCTCCGACGGCACGGGGGCGCTCTGGTTCCTCACCGACCTCATCACGGCCTACGTGCGCCTCCGCCACCCCGAGGAGCATCCGGCGACGACCGAGCAGATCGGTGTCGCGTCCGTGACCCCGTTCGACCCGGGGCAGCTCGCCGGGCGGCGCCCCGACCCGGGGGCTGGCGATGACGACGCGCCACCGGACCCCGCGCAGGATCTCTCGGACGACAGCTTCGCACAGTACTTCAGATTGACCAGGAGGCAGCGTCGGGACGAGCGGCAGGCCGAACCGTTCCTCGATGCCGACCCGGCGCCGATCCCTCCCGAGCCGCGCGGCATCGGCCGCCTGGTGGGGGCATCGACCGGCCGCGTGCACCGCGTGCGCGGTACCCGAACGCCGGACAATCGGCCTCGCGCCGTCGAGCTCACGATGCCGGCGACTGAAGCCCTCGCGCTCGCCCGCGCCGAAGGGGTGTCGCTCACGGTGTACCTGACGGCGCTGTTCTTCGACTCCATCCGGCGCTCGACCGGCGATCTCGGGGCGGAGCGCACGCTCTCGGCATCGATTCCCGTGAACCTGCGTCAGTTCTTCCCGTCGACGTCGGCCCGCAACTTCTTCGCGACCGTCAGGGTGGAGCACACCTACGGCGATGGTCCCGAAGATCTCAGCACCGTCTGCCACGCCATCGACGCCCAGTTCCGTCCGCAGGTCACCCCCGAGGCGCTCCAGAGAAGACTGCGGCGGTTCGTGCGCTTCGAGCGGGCATTCGCGCTGCGTCTCGTGCCGAGGCCGCTCAAGGACCTCCTGCTCGGCCTCCTCAATCGCGCGAGCAACCGGGGGCTCACGGTGGCGGTGTCGAACCTCGGTCGCGTCGCCCTCCCCGAGACGGTGGACGCGCACGTCGAACGGATGCTGTTCCACGTCTCGGCCGTGCGACCGCAGTTCTGCGCGATCTCCCAAGCCGGGCAGCTCGTCGTGACGTTCACCTCTCCGTTCTCGGAGACGGGGTACATCCGGGAGTTCGCGCGGCGCCTCTCCGAGGGCGGCGTCGAGGTCAGCGTCGCGGCGGCCCGCGTGACGGAGCAGGAACTCTCCGGAGTGCGGGGTTCGGAGACGCGATCGTGAGCCGCTGCTCGGCGTGCGCCATCGGTGTCGAGGGAGAGTGGGCGCACTGCCCGCTCTGCGGTGAACCCGTGACGGGCGATGTGACGCCCAGCCCGCTCCCCGATGTTCCGCTGCAGTACTCGCGCCGTCGCGTGCTCACGGTGCTCTTCCTCGTGTCGCTCGGGGTGATCCTGGCGTCGTTCGTGGTGCAGCTGCTCCTCAGCCACGGGGATTCCGGTGTGGGCGTGCTCCGCTCCATCTGGCTCGGCGTCGCCGCCATGTGGCTCGTCGTACTGATGGCGGTGCGCAAACGCCGCAACGTCGCGAAGGGCACCCTCTACCTGCTGGTGCTCGTCGGGCTGGTGTGCGTCTACTGGGACTTCCTGACCGGCTGGCACGGCTGGGCGCTGACCTACGCCGTGCCGATCATGTGCGCCTTCGCGATCGTCGCCCTCGTGATCACTGTCAGGATCATGCGCACCGACATCGGCGAGTACATCGTCTACAGCGTCCTCACGGTGCTGCTCGGTCTCGCCCCGATCGTGTTCCTGGCTCTCGGGTGGGTGAGCACCGCGATCCCCTCGGTGATCTGCATCGCGCTCAGCGTGATGGCGCTGCCGTTGCACATCAGTCGTGCGCGCCACATCCGCCACGAGCTGGCGAAGCGCTTCCACCTTTAGGCGGGACCTGCCCTCAGAACAGGGTGTTCAGGCCGGGAACGATTGGCCGTGATTGTGCAACCTCAGTTGCCGCGGTTTCGTGCGGATTTGGTGGTTGCAAGCAGTGGGTGAGAATAGTCGCCAATCGGTGCTTCTGCGGACTCGCTGCTGACTGGGCCGCTAGCGCTTCTGGACAAGCTTCCTTCAGGGTTTGGGCGGTCGCACTTCGCCCCTTTGAGCCATGCCCGCGCGCAGCCGGACGTGAAGCGCAGCCCCGCCGGCGACCATGTGGCGATCGGTCACCGGGGGCGATGCGACCGATCACTGCAGACAGCGGTCGAGCAACTTCGAGCTGTGCGGGTCGAAGAGCGCGCGCGTTATGAACCCTCGCATGTTGCAGTGAATGCAACTGTTCACACTTGCAAACGACGTCTATTCACCAGAGAGGTGCGGATCTGCTCTGACCATAACAGCGAGATCTGGCGGATGCTGAGATCTGAGTTGACAGGGTGATGCACTGTCCCATACTTTGTTGCATCTAATGCAAGATTTTGGGGCTTCTCCAGCGGCGCTTCGGCTGATCACGTCAGCATCGAACGTCGCACTGGCGAACCCGGAAGCGCAGGTTTTCAGCGCGATGATCGATGGTTGGCGGAACCAGCAGCTGTCGCGCGGACTCCGTGAGCAGACGATACGGAACCGGACGGCGACGGTGACGCGGTTCCGTGATTTCGTGGACAAACCGCCATGGAGGTGGACGGTCGCGGATGTGGATGAGTTCACTGCTGAGTCCGGCGGTCGCACTCGGACGCTGTCGACGATGCGCGCCAACCATGGGTCTATCCGTGGGTTCTGTGATTACCTCACGAACCCGTTGTACGACTGGATGGAGATCTGCGATCGCGAGTTTGGGGAGGTCCCCTCGCAGGTGTGTCTGCCGTGGAACACGGTGGCGCATCGGTTCGAGTTTGAAGGCGATGGGAAGCGTCGCCCGTTCACATACGACGAGATTGAGCGCCTGTTTGACACGGCCGACGCTCGCGTCGAGCTGCTCGTGAGCTCCGGGAGAAAGGGTGCGCTCGGCGCGTTGCGGGATGCCCAGTTGCTGAAGACGGTCTACGCGTTCGGTCTGCGCCGCACTGAGGCGGTGATGCTCGATACCGTCGATTTGCACCACAACGCGAAGATGCGGCAGTGGGGGCGCTACGGCGCGGTTCACGTGCGATGGGCGAAGGCGGCGGGTGGTGGCGCGCCACGACGTCGCACGGTGCTGCTGGTGCCGGAGTTCGACTGGTGGGTGCCCGGAATGCAGCAATGGCTCGAGCAGGCCCGGGCCCGTTTCGCGCCCGGAGACCGCCTCGACGCGCTCTGGGTGACCGAGCGCCGTACGCGTCTGTCTGCTGGGTATCTCGACCGGAGGTTCGCAGAGCTGCGTGATGAAGCCGGCCTGTCGAAGGATCTGACGCTGCACAGCCTCCGGCATTCCTATGTCACGCACCTTCTGGAGTTCGGGTACGCCGATCGATTCGTCCAAGAGCAGGTCGGGCATATGCATGCCTCGACGACCTCGATCTACGCCTCCGTCAGTTCGGACTACAAGAACCGCGTGCTCGCCGAAGCGCTGAAGGCCCTCATCGAAGGAGAAGTTGATGACCGTTGAGCTCGACACCGGCTGGAATCTGCGCAGCGTGATGGCTTCGCGCGGGATCTTCCAGACCTCCAAGCTGAAGCCCCTGCTCGAAGAGCGCGGCATCGACCTGTCCCGGGAGCAGGTCTATCGGCTGGTGACTCAGCCGCCACAGCGGGTGCGTCTTGACGTGTTGGCGGCGTTGTGCGATGCACTGGAGTGCTCGCTCAACGATCTCGTGACGATCACTCGCCGGGAGGCCTTGGCCCCGGTGGCGGTGGGCGAGGAGGCGACACGGGGGTCGATCGGTGATCTCCGTCCTGTTCGCGCGGCGATTCGTCGGCCGCGTACGAAGTAGCCGCGGTGGCCAAGCCTCCGCAGCTGCCGCGAGTCGCTGAAGTCGTCGCTCTCGTCCACCCTCTCGTTCCCGAAATCTCTCGCGAGCGAATCGCTGAGATCGTGCATTCGGTTGCGCCAGTACCCCTCACGCAGCGGCTTCTTGAGCTCGCGCTGATCAAGCAGCCCGGAGTCCTGGAGGGGCAGCATGCGAACGTGCCGGTGACCGTTCAGGATCTGGCCCGCGCGCTGGTCGAAGAAGGGGCAAGCCGGGTGATGCTGCCGACGTGCGAGTCCTGCGGACGCGCGGTGAGAATGCCCCACAAGACGCCGGGCGGTGGTCGGCACTGCTCCCGATGCGAGCGGAACGCCCGGTCCGTCTCGTGCGCGTCCTGTGGCCGGGTCCGGCCCGTGCAGCGCACGATCGACGGACAGCGCTTTTGCCGTGACTGTTGGCGAGCCGACCCTCGATCGTTCGGCGACTGCTCGCGGTGCGGTCAGCATGCGACCATCATCGTCCGTCGCCCGGAACTGGTCTGTCTGGCCTGCTACACCGCACCGATCAAGACCTGTGGTCTCTGCGGAGAACCTGGCCGCGTCGCCTCCCACCTCGACGGACGACGAGTATGCGCGCGCTGCTACTACGCGATGCGCAGACCACAACCTTGTCCCGAGTGCGCGCGCAGGGTGTTCCTGACCGGCTTCATGAATGGCCAGATGGTCTGCGCCGACTGCGCGGGCACTCCGATCACGATGGCCTGCCCCGGATGCGGCTCGATCGAGGAGATCCGCAAACATCACCTCTGCGTCGAGTGCCGCCGGCCCGTCGCGATCCAGCAACTGCTCGCCGACGATGCGGGAGAGATCCGCGCGGACCTCCACCCCCTTGCTGACTATCTGCTCACGCACCATGGCAAGGCGGCGTCGCTCGAACGCTGGCTGCACAAGAGCAAGTGCGCGATGGTGCTCCGCGAGCTCGCGGACGGGACCCTGCCGCTCACCGCCGAGGCGATCATCACCCGAGCCCGGTCGGGACAGTCGGTCGCGTTCCTCCTCTCACTGCTGGTCCGTTCCGGCGTGCTGCCGGAGCTCGACGTCGAGGGCACGCGTTTCACCCACTGGCTCAACGACTGGCTCGATGGCATCGACCATCCCGAGGACCGGTTGATCTTGCGCCGATACTGCACCTGGGAGCTCCTCCGATCCACTCGGGCACTGCGCATCGCGTCCAGCCCTGCTTCCGGATTCCAGAGGCAACGGACTGCGCTGAAGTACTGCGCCGCGTTCCTCGGAGAGATCCGGTCGCACCAGGAGACGCTGGCGACGTTTCCGCAGCGCCTACTCGACGCGCATCTGACCGATTCGCCCAGCCAACGCGACGCGCTGGCACCGTTCACTCGCTGGCTGCGAAAGCACCGGTTGAGCACCCTTCGCGTCGAGTTTCGAGCCCATCGCCTCGAAGGGCGAGACTATGCCTCCGACCACCGATGGCAGATGGCCCGCAGGTTCCTGTCCGATGCCGACATGGACCCGAAGACCCGGGCCGCGGGTCTCCTCGTACTGCTCTACGGCATCCAGCTGACCCGCATCGTCACGATCACCCGGGCACAGGTCGATACGAGCTCGCAGCCCGTGACGCTCACCGTCGGAGCCGAGCCGATCAAGGTCCCAGAGATCCTCGGCGACGCCATCGTCGAGCTCGTCGATGCCACAAAGGGCCATCCTGAAGGATGGCTGTTCCCCGGCAGGAACCCAGGCCGCCACCTCACCCCGGGCCCACTGAGCCGTCGTCTTCGCGCCGAAGGCTTGCTTGCCGGGAGCGCCCGCACAACAGCGCTCATCGAACTCACACGGCAACTGCATCCCCGGATCGTCTCGGACCTCCTCGGCATCACGACGGCGTCCGCTGCCTCATGGTCACGTCTCGCCGGCGGTGAGTGGTCCGATTACCCGGCTCTTCGTTCCACCCGCGCCTGATCAAGCATCACCCGTCAGCGCTCGCCCGGAAATCGCCTCGCGCAACTGCTCGACGGTCGGAGACCCTCCCAGCCCGGCAGGGGTACTAAACACCCGGCAGGCGAGCCCGACCGGCGCGTGCTCGTCTGCGAAGGGATCGACCCCGTCGACGAGAACGGTCGGTGACCCGTGGAACCCGAGTCGCACAGCGTCCTCCGGGGTCTCGACCAACTGACGTGTGACGCGGACATCTGATCGGCCGTCGAGCAGCCCAGCAAGCCGACGATCGAGTATCTCCCAGTTCGGGCACCCGTCGAAGTATTGCAACGTAATCTCCATGACCAACTCCTCTCAGTTCCGACCCGCGTGGACCGCGACAGGTGAAGAAGGCGTTACCGACGACAGCGCGGGCGACTTGGCGCGCGCGGCGCGCAGGCCGTTAAGGATCACGATGACCTCAGCGATCTCGTGGACCAGGACGACGGCGGCCAGCCCCAGGACTCCGAACAGCGCGAGTGGGAGCAACGCGGTGATGATCAGCAACGACAGGAAGATGTTCTGGTTGATGATCCGCCGACACCGGCGGGCGTGGTCGAACGCCCGCGGAATGAGGCGCAGGTCGTGGCCCGTGAACGCGACATCGGCGGACTCGATCGCTGCGTCGGAACCGGTCGCTCCCATAGCGATGCCGATGTCCGCGGAGGCGAGGGCCGGGGCGTCGTTGATGCCGTCGCCAATCATCGCGACCGATCCCGCCTTCGACAGCTCACCGATTGCCGCTGCCTTGTCCTCGGGACGCAGCTCCGCACGCACATCCTTGATGCCAGCCTGTGCGGCGAGGGCGCGTGCGGTGCGGGCGTTGTCGCCGGTGAGCATGGTCATGTCGATGCCCTGATCCGCGAGCGTGCGGACGACTTCGGGAACTTCGGGGCGCAGTTCGTCGCGGACACCGATCGCCCCGACCGGGAATCCGTCCCGGTGGACGATCACGACGGTCATGCCCTGTTCCTCGAGACCCGCGACCCGGTCTCCGAGCTCCCCGGCGTCGAGCCAGCGGGGGCTGCCGACGGTGATTCTCGACCCGTCGACGGTGCCTTCGATGCCGTGCCCGGCCTTCTCGGTCACGTCTACAGCTGCCGCAATGCCCGGAGTCGCAGCGGTGATAGCGGAGGCGAGGGGATGCGTGCTGTGCTGTTCCAGCGCCGCCGCCCAGGCCAGCGCCTGTGTCTCGGTCACGCTGTTCGCGGTGAGGACGGCGGTGACCGCGGGCTCGTTGCAGGTGAGGGTGCCGGTCTTGTCGACGGCTACATGCCGGACCGTGCCGAAGCGCTCGAAGACGGCTCCGGATTTGATGATCACGCCGAACTTGCTCGCCGCGCCGATCGCGGCGACGACCGTCAGCGGAACAGAGATCGCCAGCGCACAGGGTGAGGCTGCGACTAGCACGACGAGTGCGCGGGTGATCCACATCTCCGGGTCGCCCAGCAGCGATCCGAGGATCGCGACGAGGGCGGCGAGGATCAGCACACCGGGCACCAGCGGGCGAGCGATCCGGTCCGCGAGACGAGCACGCTCGCCCTTCTCCGTCTGCGCCTGCTCCACCAGTTCGACGATCGTGGTTAGCGAGTTGTCGGTACCCGCCGCGGTCGTTTCGACCTCCAGTGCGCCGGCGCTGTTGATCGCGCCGGCCGACACCGCATCGCCGGGCTCGACCTCGACCGGGATCGATTCCCCGGTGATCGCCGAGGTGTCCAAGCTGGAGCGCCCCGCACGGACGATCCCGTCGGTCGCGATCCGCTCGCCCGGTCGGACCACCATGACCTGGCCGACCGTCAGCTCCTTCGCCTGAACCTGCACGGACACCCCGTCGCGCAGCACTGTCGCCGTCTCCGGCACCAGCTTCAGCAGCGCCCGCAGCCCTCCCCGGGCGCGGTCCATCGCCTTGTCCTCGAGGGCCTCTGCGATTGAGTATAGGAAGGCCAACGCTGCGGCCTCCTCGACGTAACCGAGAATGACCGCGCCGATCGCGCTGATCGTCATCAGCAGCCCGATCCCGAGCTTGCCCTTTAACAGCTTCCGGATCGCGCCAGGAGTGAACGTCGACGCGCCCAGCAACAGGCCGGCCCAGAACAGCACGAGCGCCGGGATCTCGAGGCCGGACCATTCAAGGATTAGACCGGTGAGGAATGCGACACCTGAAAAGACCGGCACCATGATGCCGCGGTCCTTCCACCAGGGTCGCCCCACCTCTTCATTCTCATCATCCGCCGCAGTAGCAGGCTCGTGTTCGCAGCCACACGCCGCGCTCACGCGTCCGCCCCCGTCCCGCAGCAGCAAGGTACCGTGCATGCTGAGTCCACGCAAGGTGCGTGCTCATCGACAGCCAGCGTCACGTCCACGAGGGAAACGAGCGCAGCAGCAAGGTGCGGATCTGCGATCTCGTAGCGAGTCTGGCGACCCTCAGGCTCAGCGACCACGACCCCGCAGTCGCGCAGGCAGGTGAGATGGTTAGACACGTTCGAGCGCGTCAGCTCCAACTCGCGCGAGAGCACGGCCGGGTAGCTCGGACCATCGAGCAACGTCATCAGGATCCGGGAACGCGTCGGATCCGCCATGGCACGGCCGAGCCGGTTCATGACGTCGAGGCGTGAAGCAATAGTCAGCACACGCTGAACTATACAGCACTGACTGATCAATCAGTGCTCCACCGCCAAGCGACACAGCACCCGATATCTGCTGAACACGCGATTCAACGATGCGGCTCGGCAGCGAGATCGCGACCCACAGTTGCGCCTCGATGCGTCAGCGTCTGGCATCCCGGCGGGTTCGAGCGGAAGAACTCGTCATCGAGCATTTTCGCCTGCTCTTCGGTAAGCGTCGTGCCTTGTGCGCGGAGAGGAAGATGCATGACAGTCAGCCTGCGCCAATCACGATGTTTCCCGACTCGGGGCGGCTGTGAATAGGTCGCAGCTCAACGAGGCGGCGTTTGGCACTGCGGACGCGCGCATGTATGAACGCCGCAGACGTTGTGACCTTTCGTGAAACAGGCAGTCAGAGCGTCGATCACAACCTCCGCGTGATTCCGCGGCTCTCACCTCACCGGACGAGGCGGCCGATGGCTTGAGATGCCTCTCGTATTTTCTCTTCGGCAGTGTCCCCGCCTGCGCGGACGGCGTCTGCGACGCAGTGGCGGAGGTGGTCTTCGAGGAGTCCGATGGCGACGCCTTGCAGGGCGCCGGTGAGTGCGGAGATCTGGGTGAGGATATCGATGCAGTATTGCTCGTCTTCGACCATGCGGTGCACGCCACGTGCTTGGCCTTCGATGCGTTTGAGTCGGGCGAGGTAGCGGGCTTTGTCGGTGATGTAGCCGTGCTCGCCGTGGTCACACGAAGCTGCAGGTTTAATGACGTCGGTCATCGTCTTCTCCTGATTCGTCATGGTCATCGGTCGAGGATGGCGCGAGTCGTGGTCTCAGGACGAAGGTCCAGGCGCCGCAACAGCTGCGCGTTGAGCGCGACGACGATCGTGGACAGCGACATGAGGACGGCGCCGACCGACATCGGCAGCACGAACCCGATAGGGGCGAGGGCACCGGCTGCGAGGGGGACGGAGATGAGGTTATAGCCCGCAGCCCACCAGAGGTTCTGTTTCATCTTTCGGTACGCGGCGCGGGACAGTTCGATTACCGAGAGCACGGAGCGGGGGTCGTCGCTGGCGAGGATGACGCCGGCCGAGGCGATCGCGACATCCGTGCCCGCGCCGATTGCGAGCCCGACGTCGGCTTGGGCGAGTGCGGGAGCGTCATTAACACCGTCGCCGACCATCGCGACTTTCCGACCTTCTCGCTGAAGCTCCTGGACCTTCGCGGCCTTGTCTTCTGGACGGACCCCGGCGAAGACCCGGTCGATGCCGAGATCTTGAGCGACGGCATGTGCGACGGCCTCTGCGTCTCCGGTGATCATGACCACTTGCACGCCGAGGACGTGGATCGCATCGACCGCTTCGCGCGACTCCGAACGCACCTCATCGGCGAGCTTCAACGCACCAATCACACGCCCGTCTTGAATGACGTGGAGGATGATGGCGCCGTCCGTGCGCCAGGCGTCGGCAATGGGGAGTTCGTCTGCGCCTTCCTCCGTGAGAAGGTGCGGTCCACCGACGCGGATGGTCGACCCGTCGACGGTTGCAGTGACGCCAACCGCGGGAGATGAGGTGAAGTCGCGACTTCCGGGCACCGTGAGCTTCTTCTCGGCAGCGGCACGGACAATCGCCTTCGCCAGGGGATGCTCACTGTCGACTTCCGCGGCGGCCGCCAGCGCAAGCACCTGATCCGCGTCGCCCCCGCCGGTGATCGATACTTCGGAGACGACAGGCTCGCCTTTCGTGAGAGTTCCGGTCTTGTCGAACAACACAGTGTCGACAGTGCGCATGCTCTCCAACGCCAGCCGGTCCTTGACGAGGACGCCACCGCGCGCGGCCCGCTCGGTCGCGATCGACACGACTAGCGGGATGGCCAGACCGAGCGCGTGGGGGCAAGCGATCACCAAGACGGTGATCGTGCGGATGACGGCGGCATCCGGGAATCCCACCAGGGTCCATACGAGCGCGGTGATGGCCGCAGATCCGAGTGCGAACCAGAACAGCCATCCGGCGGCGGTGTCGGCGAGTCGCTGGGCGCGGGACGAGGAGCTCTGCGCTTCGGTCACCAGGCGTTGGATGCCGGCGAGGGTGGTGTCATCACCGATCGCAGTGATCTCAACACGCAATCCCGAATCGGTGGCGACAGTGCCCGCTGTGACCGGATCACCGCTGCCGCGGGTGACCGTGCGAGATTCACCGGTGACCATGGACTCGTCCATCGACGCGCGTCCATCGACAATGCGCCCATCCGCGGGGACGCTGCCTCCGGGCCGAACGACGACAACATCGCCGACGACAAGGTCGGCGGGTGAGACGACAACGACCTCGCCATTCTCGACCCGTTCCGCCTCATCCGGGAGGAGAGCGGCCAGAGAGTCGAGGGCGGAGGTGGTCTGGGCGAGGGAGCGCATCTCGATCCAGTGACCGAGCAGCATGATGACGATGAGGAGCGCCAGCTCCCACCAGAAGTCGAGCTCGTGATGCAACATCCCTAGGGTCGCACCCCACGAGGCGAGGAATGCGACCGTGATTGCGAGGCCGATGAGGAGCATCATCCCGGGCTTTCGGGAGCGGATCTCGCTGACGGCGCCGACGAGGAACGGTTTCCCGCCCCAGACATACATCACCGTTCCCAGCACCGGAGACACCCACATGATCCCGGAGATGTCCGGGAGAGAATAGCCGAGGATCATCGAGAACATGCCCGACAGCGCAACGGTCGGGACCGCCAGGACGAGCATGATCCAGAACAACCGGCGGAACTGCCCGACATGGTCGCCGTGCCCCGCATGACCACCGTGCCCCTCGTGGGCCCCGTGAGTGTCGTGCCCTCCATCGGTGCCGTGCGCACCGTGAGACATCGTGTCGGGATGTGCATGATGCGAGGAGCCCGATGTCGCGGCATCGGCCACATCCGTATGGGCATGATGCGCCATCTCATGATGGGACTCGTGCTCCGCGGGTGTGTGGGACTCGTGATGTCCGTCGGTGTGTTTAACGCCGTCGTGGTGCGAGTTACTCATGGATCGATCCTCCTCGAAATAGTGACGCTAAACAGGGGTGTTTGGTAGCGAGTACCGCGGGGGTGGTGCGTGTTCAGGCGGCGGCAACGTACTTGGCGGGGTCCGCGTCGAAGCGGGGGCCGCATGCTGCGCAGCAGAAGTAGTAGCGGGCGCCCTCGTAGTCACGGAACAGGCCCGCGGCTTCTGCGTCTGCTTTGACGACGGTGCTGCCGACCATCACCGGGCATTCAGCGAGCTCGTCCGCGGATGGGGCGAGCAGATCCTTGCGCCCATCGGCCGCGACCGCCACGTGGCTGTTGTGGCTGCAGCAGGATCCAGCGGGGGAATCGGACATATTGTTTTCCTCTTTCAGGCTTGCGGCTCGACTCTGACACGTACAACCATATACCCCCCGAGGGTATTCCTGTAGAGTGAGCGGAACAGGCTTCACCATCATCGCGTGACGGTTTGGTGAGTGAGATCCGCTCATTGTGTCAGACCCATCACTCAACCGTCGGCGGTGGGCATCTCCCCAGGGTGTTCGTGAAGTTGGTGGTGTTAGCGTGGGAGAAGGAACGGAGGGCCGAGCATATGCAGATCACGCTACACATCGCGCGTCAGCAGCTATCGTTGCGTGCCCTGTTGCTGATCGCCGGTGCCGCACTCATGATCATGGTGGGGCTGCTTGGCATGCACACCTTCAGCGCCGACGTGGCAGGCCACGACGCCCACCATTCCGCGACAGCGTCAACAGCCCCCGAGCACTCCACCCCGATGGCGGCCACCTCTGACATCAGCGGCGCTATCGCGTGTGATGACACCTGTCTGATGGGAACCGGGCAAAGCCATTCGGACATGGTCACCGCGTGCGTCCTCGCATTGCTTGCAGCTCTTCTTCTGCTGGTTCGCCCGATGCTTCTGGAGCATCTCGGCCCGCCCCTGCGGGCGCTGGCGTCGTCTTTGCGGTTGCGGGCTGTGAGCATCCTGCCGCGCACACCCTCACTCATATTCCTTTCGATTAGTCGAACCTGATCGGTCATCGTCGGCATCTTGCCGACACCCCGGCGTCGCCCTCTGCGCGGCGCTGTGTCCACGACCCCTCATATCTACTCATTCGAAGGATCTACTCATGAAGAAGCTTCCCCTTGCCCTCGGTGCTGGCGTGTTCAGCCTCGCTCTCGTTCTCACCGGCTGCTCTGACGCATCCGCGCCGACAGGCGAGAACACTGCACCGTCGGACACCTCATCGACCGTCACGGCAAACGACGCCGATGAGATGTTCGTGACGATGATGATCCCGCATCACCAGCAGGCCATCGAGATGGCCGACATCGTTTTGGCGAAGGATGGACTCGACCCGGCCGTCGCGGAGCTCGCTCAGCAGATCAAGGATGCCCAAGGCCCGGAAATGGAGCGGATGCTCGGGTGGCTGGACGACTGGGGCGTCGAGTACGAACCCGACGACATGGGTGGCATGGACCACGGTTCAATGGACGACTCCGGCGACGGGATGATGTCCGAAGAAGACATGGCAACGCTGGAAGAGGCAGACGCGACGCAAGCGAGCCGCACCTTCCTCGAGCAGATGATCGTGCACCACGACGGCGCCGTGGATATGGCGCGCACTGCTCTCGAAGACGGTCAAAACCAGGACGTCCTTGACCTTGCCCAGCAGGTGATCGACGACCAGACCGCCGAGATCTCCACCATGCAGGACCTCCTCAACGAGCTCTGACGCACCCCGGGCGGGCCGACACTCGACACGACCCGCCCGGCCCCGTCGTAACCTCACACAGCAGGTCTCGACGCGAACCCCCTCTGCCGCGCACCCTACGACCCGTGATCTGCCGTCTCGTAGGGCCCTCTACTTACTTCTCTCGGAGCACCAATGAACCGCCTCCTGCCCCTGACCACGCTCACCGCACTCGCTCTCGTTATTACCGGATGCGCCAACACCCCAACCACCGAACCCGACGCTGCCACACCCCGTATCGAACATGTCCACGGCATCGCCGAAGACCCCCGCGGCACTGACCTGCTCGTCGCCACCCACAACGGCATCTACGCCGTCACCCCGGACGGGGAGGTCTCCGGCCCCATTGGCGGCCACGACTTCGACGCGATGGGATTCACCATCGCCGAAGACACCTTGTTCGCTTCCGGGCACCCCGGCCCCAAAACCGCCGCAGAACTCGGCGCCCCCAACCTCGGCATCATCCAAAGTGACGACTACGGCCAGACCTGGTCACCCGTCGCGCTCAACGGCAGCACCGATTTCCACGTCCTCACCGCCGGCCCCGACGGCACCCTCTACGGAATCGCGTCCAGCGACATCGAGCTCCTCATCAGCACCGACGGCGGCCACGAATGGACAGCAGGAGCATCGATCGGAGCGGCAGATCTCGTCGCCACGGACAACGGCATCTACGCCGCAGCCGAAGAAGGACTCCTGCGCAGCGACGACCACGGTATGACATTCATCCCCGTCGAGGGCGCGCCACTGTTATACATGCTCGACGCCCGCCCGGACGGCGTCCTCGTCGGCGTCGGCACGGACGGCGCTCTGTGGGAACAAGACGCCGACCAGACCTGGCAACGCCTCGAGGCCGTCGACGGTGCTGTTCAGGCCTTCGCCGCGATCGGCGATGAACGAATCGTTCTCGTCGACGATCGAGGCATCGTCGACATCATCGCAGATGACACCACCGTCCTCAGCCCCGCACGGTAGGCAACGCTTTACTCTTCGGATCGAGGCATCATGAAACAGCGAAAGAATCCTCTTAGCACCCCGGTGATCTTCATCACCGCCGCGACGATCGCCCTCATAGTCGTGGCGATCGCGAGCTACCTCGCTATCGGGGCGATGTTCCAATGACCCCCCACCTACACCCAGACGGGAGACCCACGGATTCATTGCGGCACCTCCGGCCTCTTGCTGACATCTCGCTGTCCCCGTCTGTAACGACATCGACGGTTCCACATAACGAACGGACGCACCGCCGGCTCGTGCGCCTGGGACGAGTGCTGTTGGTGCTCGGACCGGCGCTCATCATGAGCCACATCCTCAGCGATACACAGTTTGCTGGCGAGACCGCGGTGTGGACCTACACCCTGGCAAGCTACGACGTCGCTGTCGTCGTCACGATCATTGGAGCAGCACTCACCTGGCGAACCCCACCCGCCGAGCAGATGCGCAGCAGATGATCGAGCAGGCACTGGCCACTGCGATCCTCTGCGCCCGGTTATCGTCGTCGTCGTCATCTGGACTGGGGTCGGATAGTTCCCGAATTGTGCACTCTTGAACAATCGTCACTACCAGTAGAGATCATCGACAGACACTCCGCCTGCCCAGAGATCTCCTCCATCAACGAATCGTCTATCGGCGTTCGCGCCGCCGTCTCAGTGGGCCGAGTGCTGGCGGCGGACGGAGCACCGACGGCATCCGTCTTCGCGCTCGGCAAGAGCTGACGGTGAGGAGGTGATGGTCAGGCGTTGACCGTCACGAGTACCCGCTGCCATCCGCTCGAACCGTCGGGGGCAATCGGTGCGCGCTCCTCGATCTGGGTCTCGCCGTTCTTGTTGATGGCCCGCGCCTCGACGTAATGGGTTCCGGCGGTGGCCTCCCACGGCATCATCCGTTTGCTTGGGCTGCATCCGCGTTCGGAGAGGCAACCGCACGAGCCAAATTCGCTGCCGTCGGTCGCGGTGCTCGAGCCGTTGATCTCAAATCACGATCGAACCAGTAGGCTTGATAAGGCGGAATGCCTTCTGGCTCGTGTTACCAATGATCTTGACTTTCCGCGTCGGCGTCTCAGAATGTGGCAAACCAATCAAAGACATATTGCCCCTTCGTTCCAATGGGCCCGCAGACCGCCGAGCGATTGTTTTCTGTCCGAAGCTGTCACCGCAAAGACCCGGATCTGATGGTGGCGGAGAGTCACAGTGTCCGAAGTTAGACGCGATACCTCTTCCAACCAAGGTCAACCATTGCTCTCCCTTAGCTGGGGTTAGATACAGGCCAATTATGGATCGAGTTTGATTTTAGCTCGACGCTATCATCGGCTTGTGACCACCAAAGCACCGCTCCGAGTCTTTTTAGCATCGCCTGGAGACCTCATCGCTGAACGTGCGATTGTCCAAGAAGCTATCGATAGATACAACACATCACGTCGCCGTGAAGATGATCGACCTTATGAGTTGCTCGGCTGGGAGTCTAAGCGCGGCACTGCGGGACGGCCACAAGACGAAATAAACGAGCTTTTCGATCGCTCTGATTTTCTAATTGTCTTATTCAAGAGCTCTTGGGGAAGCGAGCCCGGAAGTCCTCTTGGGTACACATCCGGAACCGAGGAAGAGCTCTTCACTGGCTTACTCGAACTAGGCATCCATGAGCAACCCCTCAAAGATCTTTGGGTTGGATTTGTCGATCACCCGAGTCCCTCAAACGAGATCGAGGAGTTGAAAGCACAGCTGCAGAGAAGACATCCGTTACTCTATGAGTCGATTAAAGACGACCTCGATCTCGATCGTAAGCTGAGCGATCGGCTTGAAGGATGGCAAAAGACCGCTGGAACGAAGACACCACGATGGCTCGAACTACTTCCCCGATCGGGTCGAGACGTTCTCGGCGCAGCTCGGAAACGGCTCGAGGGGGAGAAATTGATCAAGTTGGGCCAAACTGGCCCCGGGCTTGAGCGACTTGAAGAGTCCTCCCGAATTGGGGGGCCGACCGAGCAACTTGCCTACTCGCGTGCTCTCGGGCGTCGGGGACAACTCGAGCACGCACTAAGAGTCGCGCGTGCAGCGATTCTGAAAATTCTAGATAATCCGATTGAGCTAAATTCGACGCTTGCAGGTGAGGCATTTCTAACGGAAGCTGGTCTTCTGCGAAGGCAGGGTTCGGATTTCGAAGCGATCAACCGATTAGGAACAATCTTGGGTGAGCTTGATGGCAAAGCCAGAGGTGCATGGAGAGTGAAATCTCGAATTCTTGACGAGCGCGGTTTGGCTAATCAGCGCCTTGGGAGGGTGACAGATGCCAGAGACGACTTCAGCGCCTCGCTTGAACTCCGGAGGGAGAATACCCGGAGTGTTGAAATCGCCCAGTCTCTCGTGAATCTTGTCCGCCTAGAAAGCCTGGAGAAGGATTTCCCAGCCGCTGACAACCATGCTGAAGCAATGCTCACTGTCCTCAAAGGGGCGGCGCCTTCGGATTTGCACGCCAACGCTTGGACGGCAGTCGCGCAGCTACGCCTGCGAGAGGGACGTGCCGCCGAGGGACTCCCGTATGCGCTTCAGGCTCTTCGGTTGAACGAGCAGACGGAGAATACTTCGGGCATTGCAAAGTCTCTCCTCGTGCTCACACAGTGTTCCCGCGAGGTCGGTGAGATTGGAAAAGCGCGGACTTACGCAAAACGATGCATCGAAGTGAATAATTCGATGTCGAACACTCACGGCGCGGGGCTTGCGCGTTGGCAGCTTGACCAATTGGATGCTAAATGATCAACTCGTTGAGTATCTCAACTGATCATTTTCCCGCTCGCGTCAACCTGGATATAGTCACGACTCGGCCACATAAACGCTGTGAGTCGCCCTGCCTGTTCAGAACTCCCACTTCCAGTATCAAGCTGTGCCGAATTGGTGGTGATTCTCGGCAGTTTCCCGACAGGAACGTGCGCACTGATTTGAAACCTTGACGCGTGTATCCCCGGAGGGACATGCTGAGCGACAACTTCGCCAGACTCCCAAACCGTCGGCATCTCGCGTAACGCGGATAGATGGTGGTGAGGCAGCTGACTGCGAAAATCGCTGAGCACGTCCGGACGGGCCTGGCGGCGAAGGTAGGACCGAATGGTAGTTGCCCCGCCCATTTTAAGGAATGGAGCGACGTTGCCTGTGTCCAAGGCGGACAGGAGTGCAGCCTCATGGTTCCCCGCCAGAAGAGTAGCCCTGCCTGACTGTCGACGTACCAGTAAAACCTCCAGCACATCAGCAGGAGAAGGCCCCTTGTTCACATAATCGCCGAGGAAGATTGTCCGGGAGATCTTCCGTTCGTCAAGGGCCGCAAGAAGACCCAAGAGCGCCTTCAAGTTGCCATGTATGTCGCCCACGAAGGCTAGTTGTCTCTTCACAGTAGGATCTTCTCCACTTCGGCGTAATCCGATCCTGAGCCGCTCGAACCGAGTGCCATGAAAGCCATTGACAACAAGTCACTATTGTTTCCCCATTCATTGACCACCGTAGCCTCGAGCGAACCATGTCCGTTAAGTGGAAACTCCCCGATCAGGTCTTGCAGTCGAAACAAGCAGTCGAGGTAGTCCTCATACGTCGCCTTCCGGTCTTGCCGGGAGGCGAGCAGACGCGTCAAGTTCTCATCGTCGTGGCGATTGGCTATTTCTCGCACCGAGAAGCAAGGGGAGCCATGAGCTATAGCCTTCGCGTATAAGGTGCTACGCAGTAGGTAGCGAGCTTGACGTGCGAGGCCCTGTTGGTACTTCGGCAGGTCGAGTTCGGGAGTTGTGAAGAGTTGCGACATTTCCAACACTCGTCGAAATAGTCGGTCAGTGTCGACCTGACCCATGCAACCCAGCGCTGCGGTCAGGCAACCGTCCTCGTCAAACAGAATTTTGCCATCGCGTTCGAGATGGGCCCCGAACAAGGTACCGGCACCGGTCTTAAGTTGATCAACGGTGTAAAAACTCAGACTAACTAAACCCGCATTGATTGTCGGCCGATGTGCTGCGGCTAGAGCAAGGAGGTCGAGATCCGACCCCTCCAAAGCGTCTCCTCGCGCACGGCTGCCGTAAACGACCATTCCACTGATAGATTCCGGTAAAGCAGGAAGGTCGTCAAGGATGGAGGCAGGTACGCCATGCAAGATAAGCGCGCGTATGAGATCTGGCCTGTTCACCCGTCCTAATCTAGACGTTGGGTCGTGGATTCAGGTCGTTTTCGGGTCAATGTTGACGGAACCGACGAGCCCCTCTGAGAGATGCGTCCGAGATCCCCAAAGATGTAACGTGTCTCGTCCACGACTCTCTCGGCGTGTGCACGTCTGCCCGACTTCATAGACCGAACATCAGGTTCGGAGCTACCTGAAGTTCTCCCGCCATACGTCGCAGGCACACGTAAGGACCTGCGTCGTGAGAGTGTGTTGCGAGGCGAGCTGGGCATCTCGATGACGCTACGTCTTCCAAGAAAGGCGCGAATTAGCAACACGGAGCGCGAACACGCAAGGCCGAACTTGCGACAACCAGATGCATTCTGCTTGTTGGACGATGGTTAGACGGCACCTAGCGCGACCATCCAAACCGTGATTGAAACTCTTCCAAGAGCGCTAGCCACCTGGTCCGCAGCGAGTCCGCAGGACCACCATTTAGCGCCGGTTTTCATCCCCTCCTTGCAACCGTCAGATCCGCATTAGACCGAGACAAGTGAGGATGTACAACCATGCTCATTCGGAGGAAGACACAACACGCTGTTCTGACTTCAGGTCGAATCCTGACGGGCCCTAATGAAAGGGGCTGCTGTAGGAATGGGTGAAAGGTTCGGTGCGGCGGCAAGGGCCAGGTTCTTGGTCATGATGATCTCGAATTCGACGGGCGTCAAAAGACTCAGACGAGCCTGCCTGAGTCGTTTCAGCGGGCCGAGCGCTGGCGGCGGACGGAGCACTGGCGGCATCAGTCTTCGCGCTGGGCGCGTTCACGTCGCTCCCGGAGAGCGGGACCTTCACCCGCCCGGGGGTCCAGTGCGCTGTCACTTCGTGGGACGGACCGCAACGCCGGCGTGATCATCGAAAGCGCCGTCCCCGCTCAGCAAGAGCTGACGGTGAGGAGGTGACGGTCAGGTGACCGTCACGAGTACCCGCTGCCATCCGCTCGACCCGTCGGGGGCAACCGGTGCGCGCTCCTCGATCTGAATCTCGCCGTTCTTGTTGATGGCCCGCACCTCGACGTAATGGGTTCCGGCGGTGGCCTCCCACGGCATCATCCACTGCACCCACGTGTCGGAGTTGATGGGATTCGAGAGGGTGGCGGACTGCCAGTCGCCGTCGTCGATCCTCACCTCGACGCGATCGATGCCGACGGTCTGGGCCCACGCGACGCCCGCAACGGCGACTGTGCCTGCCGCGACCGGCTCTCCGGTACGAGGCGTGTCGACGCGCGAGGCGAACTTGATGGGTGCCTGCGCGGAGTATCCGCGAGGTGTCCAGTACGCCTCGTCGGCGTCGAACGTCGTGACCTTCAGCTCGGTGACCCACTTGGTCGCCGAGACGTAGCCGTACAGGCCGGGCACGACCATGCGCACGGGGAAGCCGTGCTCAAGCGGCAGCGGCTCGCCGTTCATCGCGACAGCGAAGATCGCATCGAGCCCGTCGTCGGTGAGCGCTTCGAGCGGGGTCGATGCCGTGTATCCGTCGACGCTGCGCGAGAGCACCATGTCGGCTCCTGCTTGCGGTCCGGCCATCTCCAGAATGTCGCGGATGGGAACCCCCTGCCAGATCGCGTTGCCGACGAGCCCGCCGCCGACCTCGTTCGAGACGCACGTGAGCGTGACCGCATACTCGTCGAGCCCCATACCGACGAGGTCGTCGAAACTCAGCTCCACCCGCTCGCGGACCATCCCGTCGATCACGAGCCGCCATGTGCTGGGGTCGACCGTGGGCACCGTCAACGCCGTGTCGACGCGGTAGAAGTCGCCGTTGGGGGTGATGAGCGGTGACAGGCCATCGATCTCGAACTCGGCGCCGTCGGGGATCGTGACGGTCGTCCGCGGCGCAGGCAGTCGCAACTCGCGGCGGGCGGCGTCAATGGAGGCGCTCGTGGCGTTGAGCATGCGAGACCCGATACCGACAACCAGGGCCGCCAGGCCCACAGAGCCAGTGGCGATCAGGAACGACCGGCGGCCGACCTCGCCCGCTGCGGGAGTTTCGGCGTCAGGCGACTCGGTGTGAGTCTCGGAACTCGCGACCACGTCACCCGACCACACCCGCAGCCGGGTGATGAGCAGTATGAGCACGACGCAGCCGACGACGGTTCCCAGGACCGGCGGGGCCGCGGCGAGCACCGATGCACCGGCACGGGTGACGATCGCGGCGGTCGAGAGCCCTCCGGCGACGACAACGACGACGAGCCCGAACGGGCGCGCGAAGAACTGCAGGATGCCGCCGATCGCGGCTGCGATAGCGACCGCCAGACCGAGACTGCAGAGCAGCACGACCTTGTCGGCTTCACCGAAGGTTGCGATCGCGAACTCCTTGACCGGTTGCGGCACGATGTCGATCACGAACGACCCGACCGCGAGGATCGGGCTGCTCTCAGGGGCGACGAGCAAAGCGAGGAGTTCGGCGACGGCGAGGAACGCCGCAGCGCTCACGATGCCGGCGAGCGCGCTCCACAGTGCCCAGACCCAGCGGCGCTTCTTCGACTGGGTCGCTGGTGCGGTCGATTTCGCCATCGTCGTCGCCTCTCGATCGGTAGCTCAGTTATACCGTGCATAGTGTGTTCGTTGCCGAGCGCGCAACGGATGGGATTTCCGCCGCGCACGCTCTCCCGAGAACTCACCGACGTGGCGAGAGGGGATGCCGCGCGGTATACCGGCGCGCACGCAAGGCAGGTAGGTGATGATCCACCCTCAGAGCGTTGATCGATTGGTGCGCCGCTGCGAGACTACGACTATGGCTTCTCTTGATGTGGTGCAGCAGACAATCCATATTGAACGGCACATCGACTCTCCGATCTCCACTGTGTGGGGAGCGTATTCCGATGCCGGGTCTCGAAGCGAGTGGGGCGTGCCTGCCGGTGAAGCCATGGTCTATGAGCACGACGACCTGCGCTCCGGCGGTCAGGCGCGCCATCGCTGCGGGGATCCAGATAAGTTGCAGTTTCTCGTAGAGACCGACTACTTCTTCGTCTCGCCTTCCGAAGTGGTTGTTCAAAACGAGAGAACCTGGCTAGGTGACCAGCTGTTATCTGTGGCACTTATAACGTGGACCTTCGGCGGCTCTCATCGCGAGACAGTAGTCACGGTCACTGCGCAGGTGACGTCACTTGTGGGTCAAGAGATGCTCGATGGGACTCGAAACGGACACAACATTGCACTGGACCAGCTCGCCGAATTCTGCGGAAGCGATTCTCGAAAGTAGCTGGATTGACGCGCGCTCCTCCCGTGACCCAACCGAAAACCTCAGAACAGCGTGTTGTGGTCTTCCATGCCGCGCATCGCGTCGTAGTCGAGCACGAGGCAGCGGATCCCGCGATCTTCAGCGAGGGTGCGTGCCTGCGGCTTGATCTCCTGCGCCGCGAACACGCCCTGCACCGGTGCGAGGGCAGGATCGCGATTCATGAGCTCGAGGTAGCGGGTGAGCTGCTCGACGCCGTCGATGCCTCCGCGGCGTTTGATCTCGATCGCGACGGAGGCTCCGGAGGCGTCGCGGGCGAGAATGTCGACGGGTCCGATCGCCGTCATGTACTCGCGCCGCACGAGCTGGTGACCGTCGCCGACGAGTTCGATCTGGTCGGCGAGCAGCTCTTGCAGGTGCGCCTCGACGCCGTCCTTGATGAGGCCGGGGTCGACGCCGAGTTCGTGGGACGAATCGCTCATGATCTCGAAGAGCGAGACGACGAGCTTGTCGCCGGTCTTCGCGTGGACGACCTGCCACGCCTCCTCGATGCCGGCCTCGCGCTGCTCGTCGTCGAGCTCGAGCGTGGTCAGCGCACAGGGCGGGCTCATCCAGTTGAGCGGCTTGTACGACCCACCATCGGAATGCACGAGGACGCTGCCGTCGCTCTTCAGCATGAGCACGCGCTTCGCGCGGGGCAGGTGGGCGGAGAGCCTGCCGGCATAGTCGACGGAGCAATCAGCAACAACAATTCGCACCGGAACAGTCTAGCCGCGCGGACCTGCCCAGCCGTCAACACGTCCGGCCGGGCGCGCAGTCGATCAGGCCTCGTCGTCGATGATCGTGTGGCCCGCACCGGTCAGCGCCACCTGTGCTCGCTGAGCCTCAGCCCCTGGGACCATGAGGACATCCCCATCGAACGTGGACACGACGAACACCGGAGAACCGATGGCCGAGAGCGGGGAGACCAGTGACGTCACCACGCCCGTCATGCCGAAGGGGATGGGGCCGCCGGCGTAGAAGGCGACCCACGGTCCGTCCAACTCGGCGCCGCGAGGGGCTGCGCCCGATGAGCACACGATGGATATCTCCTGCGGGGTCCGCGTAACCGATACGAACGACCCCGCTGCGATGACCTCGCCCGCGAGCGCGTGCGCGTCTGATGATGGTGAAAAGCGGGCGATGACGTACTCGTCCGGGAGACGGTGCAGAATAACGGAGGAATCGGGCATGGAGTCACCCCTTGTACGGCGCGGAAGGCTCTGGCCGAGCCGCGAGAGTCGCGCCGTTCCACGATAGGGCATCCGCCCGGGTGCCCTGCTGCGCTGCTCGGTCAGGCGTCGTGCCGACCGTTGTCATCGGGACGACGCTCTGCCACATCGGCAACGGGTTCCCGCGCGACTCCGGCGAGCAGGGAACTCATCAGCGCGATCGCAGCGAGCAGCCAGAACGCGGTGAGCAGCCCGATGTGCTCGCCGAGAAAACCGAACGCCATTGGTCCGAGCAGCATCGCCGTGTACGCGATCGTGGAGACCGCTGCGACACTCTTGACGGCCGTGCGCGGGTTGTCCGCGGCAGCTGATATCGCGACCGGGAACCCGAGTCCGGCGCCCACGCCCCAGCACAGAGCGCCGAGCACGATGGACCACGACGCGGGGAGCAGGATCACAATGATCACCCCGATGGCGCAGAGGATCGCACCCCCGCGCAGCACCGTGACGCGGCCGAGCCTGGCGAGGATGAGCGAACCCGCGAGGCGGGTCGCGGTCATGGAGACGAAGAAGACGCCGAGGATCAGGGCCCCCGTCTCGTTCGCGACTCCGCGGCCGTCGACGAGTGCGAGCGGAAGCCAGTCCGCCGCAGTGCCCTCGGCGAGGCTCATCGCCATGGCGACGGAGCCGATGAGCAGGACGCGCGGGTCTTTCCACGGGACGTATGGACGCCGGGATCCGTCGGCGATGGCCACCGAAGCGGTATGCGCGGAGGGCGTGCGGTGATCCTCTTCGTTGCGGGGGACGAATCGGAGGGCCATCAGCAGTACCACGAGCACTGCCGCGAAGACCCCGGTGAGGTGCAGGGGCACCGCCACTGATCCAGCTTCGGCGAGCGCCCCGACGCCCATCGCGCTCACGGTGCCGAGGCTGAACCCCGCGTGGAAGAGCGGCAGACGCGGGCGTCCGAGGGCGCGCTCCGCAGCGGCTCCGCTCACGTTCATCGCGACGTCGCAGGTGCTCAGTGCGAAGCCGAAAACGAAGAGGACTGCCAGACCGGCCGGAACGGCTCCCGTCCAGATCACGCTGGAAGCCACCGGCATCGCCACCGCCTGTACGAGGGCCGCGGTCGTCATCGCCCGGCGTGGCCCCAGCCAGGCGACGGTGCGGCCGGCGAGGAGCAGCCCGACCGTCGAGCCGGCGGCAAGGCACAGGCCGTAGAAGCTCATCTCGAAGGTGCTCGCTCCGAGGTGATCGCGTACCGCAGGGAGGCGTGCAAGCCAGTTGCCGAAGCCGAACCCGATGGTGGTGAAGATGGCGAGGATCGCCCAGACCCACCGTTTGACGGCGGGGTCACCGGTACCGTTCGGGGTCGGGGTCAACGCGCGGGCTCCATGGTGCCAACTCTATCTGACCGGGCCTAGAACGATCCAGCGCCCTCCGTGTGCCCGCCATCCGAGCGTCAGGGCCCGCGCGGCCATGAAGACAAGAGCGAAGCCGGCGGTGAGCCCGACGAGAGCACCCGTTCCCGAGGGGACGATTGTCATGATGAGCCACAGTGCCGGCAGGTACACGGCGACGTTCACCAGGCTGGTCCAGGCGAGGTACCGAGCATCGCCCGCGCCCATGAGGATCCCGTCGAGCATGAACACGTAACCGGCCAGCGGCATCGATGCGCCGAGCACGATGAGAGCGGCCGGCAGGATCGCGAGTACGGATTCATCCGTCGTGAACACGCGCCCGATGAGCGGGCTTCCCGCGGCGAGCAGCAGGCCGAGTACGACCCCGAACGCGAGCCCCCAGAAGAGGATGCGGCGCACGATGAACCTCGCACGGTCCGCGTCGCGGGCGCCCAGCGCTTCGCCGACGAGCGCCTGCGCCGCGATCGCGAGCGCGTCGAGCGCGAACGCGGCGGTCGAGAAGATCGTGAAGACGACCTGATAACCGGCGGTTGCCGCGGTGCCGTGCGTGGCGGCGGCGGCAACCGTCGCGAGAACGGCACCGCGCAGGCCCGCGGTGCGGATGAAGAGCCACCAGCCGCTCCTGCCTGCGTAGCGCAGGCCGTCGCGGTGCGGGAGGAAGTCGGCACCGGCCTGACGCGAGTGACGGCCGATGACCACCAGGTAGGCGGCGACCATCCCCCACTGGGCGATGACGGTGCCCGTCGCGGCGCCCGCGACACCGAAACCGAGGCCGTAGATGAGGAGCCAGTTGAGCAGTGCGTTGGCCGTGAAGCCGACGCCCGCGACCATGAGCGGCGTCTTCGTGTCTTGCAGCCCGCGCAGGAGGCCGCTCGCGGCGAACACGAGCAGCATGGCGGGCAAGCCGGCGCTGGAGATGGCGAGATACGTGGCGGCATGCTCCGAGGTATCGCCCGCGGCGCCGAACGCCGAGACGAGCGGCGAGCTCGTCGCCCAGAGCGCGACCCCGAGCACGGCGCCGATCCCGAGCGCGAGCCACAGCCCGTCGATGCCCGCCTGCACGGCTCCCCGACGATCCCCGGCCCCCGAGCGCCTCGCGACGATCGGGGTTGTCGAGTACGCGAGGAAGACCATGAGACCCACGGCGGTCTGCAGGATCGCACTCGCGATCGCGAGACCCGCCAGCGGGGCCGCCCCGAGATGCCCGATCATCGCCGAATCGACGATGAGGAAAAGGGGTTCGGCGATCAACGCGCCGAGAGCCGGGACCGCGAGCCCTGCGATGCGACGATCCATGGTGCGCCTGCGACGGCGGGGATCTGCCCCTGAGCTCTGCGGTTCCACGTGGACCACGCTAGCGGGGTCCACGGACATTGGCGTGCCGCCTAGAGTGGGAGGCATGCCGACCGGAGCGCTCGACCATGGTGCGACCGTGATCGCGCTGGCGATCGCGGCCGGCCTGGTTCCTCCGCTTGTCGCCGCAGGTGCCCTCATGCGCCGGCGTCCGCGCTGCATCACGACCGCGGACTGGGTGACCTACTGCAGGGTGCTCCTCACCGGTGTCATCGCCTTCGGTGTCGTCTTCGTCTTCTCTGGCGCCTGGCCCGAGCGCACCTGGACGGTGGCGATCCTGGCGGGTCTTGCGCTGCTTCTCGATGCAGTGGACGGTCAGGTCGCCCGCCGTACCGGAACGGCGACGGCAGCAGGTGCGCGGTTCGACGTCGAAGCAGATGCCGCACTATTGCTCGTGCTTTCGGTTCTCGCCGCTCTGACCGTCGGGTGGTGGGTGCTCGCGATCGGACTGCTGCGATATGTCTTCGTGCTCGCCTGGTGGGTACGACCGCGGCTCCGGCGCAATCTTCCGTTCAGTCAGACGCGGCGCGTGATCGCTGCCATTCAAGGCATCGTGCTGCTCGCCATCATCGTGCCCGTCACTCCGGTTCCCGTCGCGATCGTCTGCGCGACTCTTGCCCTCGGGCTGCTCGTCTGGTCATTCGCTCGCGACATCGTGCGGCTCGAGCGTTCCGAGGTCGAGTATGCGTGACACGGTGGCCGGCGGCGACGGGACGAGGACATCAGGGAAACGCGGTTCCCGTCCCCGGTTGATCCTCATCGGCACCGCGCAGGTCGCCGTGACCGGCGGATTGCTGGCGCTCATCGTCGCGCGCTGGGGCGCTGCACCTTTTGTGCACGCCGTGGCCAGCGTCCCAGTATGGGCGTGGGTGTTCGGACTTCTGCTCGGGAGTCTCGGTGTGGTCGCTCAGGCACTGCGCTGGAGACTCGTGGCGCGTGAGCAGGGCATCCGGGTCTCCGTCGGGTCGGCGGTGGCGCGTTGCTGGCAGGCGGCATTCCTCAACAGCGTGCTCCCGGGTGGGCTCGTCGGTGATGCGCTGCGGGCAGCCGACGACAGTACCGATGCAACGGTGAACACCGGAAAACGAGCACTCGGGCGAGGGTTCGCGGCCGTCGCGGCCGAGCGACTCGCGGGCACTGCCGTGGTGTTCCTGGCGGCGGCGATTGCGCTCTGTACCCGGGTTCCGCTCGCTGCGACAGGGTGCGCACTCGTTGCCCTCGTCGCGGTCGCGGTGGCCTGGCGCTGGATTCGCCTGCTCCCGGCGCGGCATCTCACCGCGGTCGCGGCGCTCTCCGTGCTCGGCTGGGCATCTTTCCTCGGGGTGTTCGTCGTCGTCACCATGTCGCTTACCTCGGAAGTGTTGCCCGTGCAGACACCGGCGCTCGGCTCGATCGCCCTCGCAGGGATGTCGGTGCCCATCGGCATCGGGGGCTGGGGGACCCGTGAGGCGGCTGCGGGCTGGGGCTTCGCGCTCTTCGGGTACGACGCGGCTCTCGGCGTGGCGATCTCGATCGGCTACGGCGTTCTGGCGCTCGCCTCCACCCTTCCCGGCGCGGTGGTTCTCCTGCTGCGCTGGGTTCCGCGCCTGCGAGCGGCGCGTGAGGTCGGGGACCGGCGCTCCGAAAGCTGATTCTTGCCGTAGTGTCGCGCACCTAGCAGTCTGCGCGCGGCGGCATCTCGTGTGCGGAGAGTATGTGAGTCGCGAGTAGCCGTTCCCCGAAGTATGCATCGCAGCCGATGACCGAGAAAGCCAGATCCGGTTCGGATGCGAGAAACCATGACCTGTCGGTCGGCCAGAGGTAGCTGAGTTCAAGCGTCGGAGGCCCCGGCCAGTTTTCCTCTACTGATGAGAATAGCGCGTCCCGCAGAGAACCCGCGAGGAGGAAATAGGGTAGCCGCTCGTTCACCAGGTGTGCGGAAGGGTGCCCGAAACCGCGTGGTCCACTCGGGTTGTCGATGTCGGTGTATCCGCCGTAGAGCGCAAAGCAGCAAGTGAATGTCGGCGGGAACATCTCGAGAAGGAGATTCTCGAGTGACTGGGTTTGTACCTGAGAGAGTGGGGCGTCATTCGCATTCGAAGCCTGGAATGGCGGGTTTCCGCCAGGTATCGGACGTGTTCCCGGGTGTAGCAAGGCAATCTCGCGCGGGTAGCGCCGAGGCAAGAATGCATCGCCACTCGAGAGCTCGCTTCTCCTGAGCCAGGACGTGAACCAACTGCGATTCACCGGATCCATACTGTCGAACACAAGTCACATTATTGTACGGAATCAATAAATTAGGATAGGTTTCTAACAGGGGGGACTACCCGTTATGAACTGGAGAGTTCTGATGTCAACTTTCTCCCGAAACAGAGTTCTAGCCGCCGTGATGGCAGTGCTTCTGTCATCAACCGTATCTTTAACGGAGCATCGAGGCAGTAGCTCAATGACAAGCGATTTCACGCCGGAATTGACGAGCGACTCCTTTGATGAGGAAGCATTCGCTGTAATCGCTTTCAGTGAAAACGGGGTCGGGCCGCAGGCTTCGGCACCCATCCGCTGCCGCGGAGAATATGATTATCCGCATCCAGGCAAAAGTTCTCATCGAAGAGCGATAAATGCTCACATGAGTGTTTCTTGCAGAGGTGGAATGGCCGCACAAACAAGAATCCAGGCACAATCTCGAATGACTGATACTGCGGGGAGAATGGGACGCGTCAGCTCTCAATCGGGTCTGCAGAATGTCAAGGTCGGCGGCGACCTGAACTGCACCACGGATCGTCGGAACTACCGAGCTATGGCCGCTGTGAAGTTCACTTTTCCGGCTCAGTATGTTCCGCGCGTAATCACCGCGGGAGCGAAGAGCGTCGTGAGGTCTTTCCGGCTCAACTCCAATGGAATGTGTTGGTAGCTTATCCGGACTCGCGCGCTGCGGTGCAGTGAGCATCGGTTGCATTTCGGCGGGTTCCGAAGATGGCCCTGCGGGTTGCGCTCACGGCGCTCTAAAAACTGACGCTGGTCGCCGGCACATAGTCGAAGTGCGCAGACCGCGCAGGCGTCAGTTGAGGAGCTCTGTCGCTAGCAGCGGGCTGGTCGCGCTCGCCTCCACTCTTCCGGGAGGGTTGGTGCTCGTGGCGCGTGCCGCACCGCGGCTGCGAGCCGCGCGCGCTGCGTCTACGAGGCGACGCGGTCGAACTGTGGAAAGCGCGCAGAACGGGGAGTGATGTCGTGTGATGCCCACCGCTGAGGATGTGTAACGCGATGGAAACATGGTGTATACAGGGTGTGATGGCTGCGACACTTGAGTCGTCCGCTCAATGAACGAGGAGTTCCCATGGCAGATGAGATGCGAGTTGAGTCTGCCGCCCCGTCGGCTCCCGAGGTCGCTTACGAGTGGATCAAGCGGTACATCGTCGAGCTGCCGCGTGAGAAGGACGCGTTCTTGAACGAAGTATCTCTCGCCAAGGCGACCGAGACCTCGCGCACTCCCGTCCGAGAGGCACTGCTCCGTCTCGAGAGCGAGGGGATGCTCCGAAGGATCCCGCGCAAAGGGGCCTACGTGCCGCCGATCTCCGACGACGATGTTCGGGTCCTGATGGATGCCCGGTCGCTGGTCGAAACGTGGGCGGCGGATGTGGGAGGGGAAGCGATCCGAGCCGAAATGACCGGGTTGCGGCGCATCGTCGAGGAGCAACGGGCAGCGAGCGGTGACACAGCGCGCTTTATCGAACTCGACATCGAGTTTCACAGTCGCATGGTGCGGTTGGCGAGGAACCCTCTCTTGACGGAGTTCTACGATTCCCTCAGACAGCGCCAACTCCGCGTCGGAGTTCGGGCGGTTTCCCATGGAGCGGATCGACCCGGGGGTGTGCTGCGCGAGCATGCGGAGATCCTTGACGCGATCGAGCGGGGCGAAGGATCGGCCGCCGCAATCGAAGCGCATCTCCGGTCGACGCTTGTAGCGGCGATCGCCCCGTAGTCGACTCTCCGCTCGAGTGAGGCTGAAAGGCTCTGCCGGCTTCTTTCATGTAGACAGTCGGTATACAAGCAGTATAGGCTTCACCCAGACGGCGTCGACGCACGGTGCGGATCGCCGGAGGTATCAAGCAAAGGAGCAGAGATGACGCAGGTCGCGCTGGTGCAGGTCGCCAGCCCCGACGACGAGTCGCAGGCGGATCGCATCGATCGGGTGGAAGCGCTCCTGCGCGCCCATGCCGGACCCGAACTCTTCGTGCTTCCCGAGCTCTGGAGCGCGGGATACTTCAGCTTCGAAGATTACGAAGCACGAGCTGAAGCGCTCGACGGCCCGACGGTGAGTATGGCCCGCCGAGTGGCCAGAGATCTCGGTGCTGCGGTGCATCTCGGCAGCATCGTCGAACGTGATGCGGAAGGCCGGCTCCACAACACAGCCGTGCTCGTGAACCGTGAGGGCCAGGTGGCGCAGACCTACCGGAAGATCCACGTTTTCGGCTACCAGTCGCTCGAATCCCAGCTGCTGACTCCAGGCACGACCCTCAGCGTCGTCGAGAGCCCCGTCGGCTCCCTCGCGAGCACGACCTGCTACGACCTCCGGTTTCCCGGACTCTGGCAGGAGATCAGCAGGCGCGGTGCGGAAGCGGTCGTCGTGCCCGCGGCTTGGCCCGCTGCCCGCCGTGAGCACTGGCGTCTCCTCACCCAGGCGCGAGCGGTCGAGCACCAGGTCTGGATTATCGCGGTCAACGCGTGCGGGGTGCAGCACGGAGTGCAGCTCGGAGCATCGAGCCGCGTGATCGACCCGTCAGGCACCGTGCTCGGCGAGTGCGGAACCGATGAAGAGGTTCTCGTGGTCGACATCGACGAGAACCGCGTTGCCTCGGTCCGAGCGGAGTTCCCCGTCATCGGCGATCGTCTGGACGACTACACCACGATATCGAACGAGAGCGGAGCCGAACGATGAGCCTGACCTTCCGCGTCGCCGGGAGCGACGACACGATCACCTTGGGTCGGTTCACCGGCGTCGTCGCCGGGTACACCGGCCGAAACGTGGAGGCGGTGCAGCACCACATCGATGAGCTCGCGGCTATCGGCGTACCGCCGCCGCCCGAGGTGCCGATGTTCTACCCTGTCGACGCTGACACGGTCAGTACCGCGCCCGAGTTTGCCGATTCGGCGACGGCCCTCACCTCGGGTGAGATCGAACCCGTCTACATTCGGCATGACGGCGTGTACTACCTGGGTGTGGGGTCTGACCACACAGATCGCGACCTCGAGCGCACCGACATCGGCGATTCGAAGCGGGCGTGCCCGAAGCCGGTGGGAGAGACGGTGATCCGGATCGGCGACATCGCCGAGCTGGACCTCGACGCGGCTACCGCACGCTCGACCGTCGACGGTGATCAGTACCAGGAAGGCCGGCTCGACGGACTGCGCAGTCCAGCGGACGTCACCACCCGGCTGATCGATCGTCTCGAACTCGGAGACGGGGACTTCGTCTGCCTCGGCGGCACGTTACCCCTCATCGATGGAGGATTCCGCGCAGGAGCCGATTGGCACGTCGAAATCGAACTCGCCGATGGCACCCGCCTGACGCACGACTACCGGATGAAAGGACACGAAGCACGATGAGAACCGGACAGGAGTACCTGGACAGTCTGAATGACGGACGCTCGGTGATGCTCGACGGCGAGGTCGTTGAGAACGTCGGAGAGCATCCCGCGTTCGCCGGGATCAGAAAGACCATCGCCGAGCTCTACGACATCGCAGCTGACCCGGCGAACGACATGCAGTATCGCGCCGAGGAGATTGACGGCCCCGCGAATCTTGTGTTCTCGATTCCGCGCTCGCCCGAAGATCTCGCCGCACGGCGTCGTGCCGTCGAGCGATGGGCGAAGCACACGCACGGCTGGGTGGGCCGCAGCCCGGACCACGTCGGCAGCTTCTTCGCGGGCTTCGCGAGTCACCCCGAGGTGTTCGAAGGCGTCGAGGGCGATGACCGGGACTACGCCGGGAACATCCAGCGCTATTACGAGAAGATATTGCGTGAGAACCTGTACGTGACCTACGCGATCATTCCGCCGCAGATCTCCCGTGCCACCACGGCTTCGGGGTGGGAGGGCGACTTCCTGCAGGTCGGCGTCGTCCGCGAGACCGAAGAAGGCATCATCGTCCGCGGTTCGCAGATGCTCGCCACGGGCGGACCTGTCACCGATGAGGTGTTCGTCACCTGCATCAAGCCGCTCGGCCCCGACGATGAGGACTTCGCACTCAGCTTCGCCCTCCCGAGCTCGACGCCGGGCATGAAGATGTACTGCCGTCGTCCGTACGCATCGACGGCGACGAGCGACTTCGACTACCCGCTGACGTCACGCTACGACGAGCACGATGTGCTCATGGTGTTCGACGACGTGCTCGTGCCGTGGGACCGGGTGTTCATTAACCGGAACCTCGTCGCGCTGCGTCGCCAGTTCTTCGATACCGGTGCGCACGCGCTGGGCAACTGGCAGGCCCAGTCGCGGCTGACGATCAAGCTGAAGTTCATCGCCGCCGTCGCTCGGAAGGTGACCCAGGTCAACGGCACCGACAAGATCCCCGGCGTGCAGGAGAAGCTCGGCGAACTGGCGGCAGTGGTCTCCTCGGTGGAGTCCGCGCTGATCGCCGCTCAGGCGACTGCGGAGCCCGACCGCAACGGCGTGTACATTCCCGGACGCCGAGCGCTCTACGGCATCATGGGGCTGCAGTCGGAGACGTATCCCCGAGCCATCCAGATCCTGCGCGATCTCGTCGGCGGCGGTGTTATGCAGCTCCCGTCGAGCGTGAAGGATCTCCACAGCGACGTCACCCGAGGTGATGTCGAGCGCTACGTGCACTCGCCAGGCGTGCCGAGCGAGGAGCGGGTGAAGCTGTTCAAGCTCGCGTGGGACGTCATCGGTTCGGAGTTCGCCGGCCGCCACCAGCAGTACGAACTCTTCTACGCCGGTGCGCCGTTCGTGGTGAAGGGCGTGTACACCTACCGAAACTTCGGGTACGACGAGCTCGTAGCCGATCTGGATGAGTTCCTCGGCGGATACTCCGCCGACGATGAGAAGGAGGCGTAAGCCATGCCCAAGCCCGAGTACGAGTTCGGTCCCGTGGACGTTGTGCCCCACACCCCGTGCAATCCACCGATCGATGGCCTGTCCGAGCAGATCCTCGCGCGTGACAGCAACAGCGACGCCGTAACCCGCATCCTGACATTCGAGCCAGGCACTGACACCTCGCCGAACGGCGTGCTGACCCACGACTTCTGGGAGGAGGTCTTCATCTTCGAAGGGTCGTTCGTGGATCAGCGACTTGGCCGTGAGTTCAAGGCGGGCGACTGGGCCACCCGTCCTCCGGGAATGGAGCACGGACCGTGGAAGTCGGAGAACGGTGCCAAGATGTTCGAAGTGCGGTACTACTCCGCGGAGTCCCAGGAGCAGCCGTGAGCAGCCCGGAAACGGGGTCGCTGAGTAGCCGTCTCGGTGTGTGGGAGAACGCCCCGGAAGGGTCGGGGATGCGTCGAGCGATGGGGCGCTGGCTCACCGGTGTCGCCGTCGTGACGACCATCGATGAAGCGGGCGAGTATCACGGGGGAACCATCAGCTCGCTCCAGTCGATCAGCTTGGAGCCTCCGATCCTGATGCTCGCATTGAACTTCAACACGCGCACCGGTGAGGCGCTGCGTGAGAGCGGACGCTTCGGCATCTCGATCCTCGGGGGCAAGCAGGAGGCGATCGCTCGCCGGTTCGCGGTGCGCGGGGGCGAGCGCTTCGAGGGCGGCGAGTTCGAGGACACGCCGCAGGGGATCCCGGTGGTGCACGGCGCGCTCGCCCAGGCGGAGTGCTCCCTGTTCGAGCATCACGTCATCGGAGATCACGACGTCTACTTCGGCCAGGTGACGGCGTCCCGGCACCGGAGCGGCTCGCCCCTGGCTTTTCTCGGCGGACGTTTCGGCGACTTCCGTGACTTCGGTCACGAGGAGATGCCCTGGTCGTTCTGAACCTGTAATCTCAACGTCGGCTGCGGGCCTCGTCCATCTCGGGCGGGGCCCGCAGCCGTGTGCGCGGATGACCCCCGGGCGATGTCGGGCAACCTGCCAACCGACCTCCTTGCCGGCCCGCTAGAAGCGAGTGACCTGCATGGCGCACAGATTTCCGCATTGCGGGGACAGAGAGTAGTAGTGCCCCGCTGTGTCGCCAGGGCGCGTAGAAGGGGAGGGTGTGCGGTGCCGAGGCACCGCACACCCTCCCCTTGGGAGCGGAAGCCGGACCCTACTTCGAGAGGTCCACGTTCCGGGTCTCCTTCGAGATGAGCACCGAGATCAGGGAGATCGCCCCCATGACCGCGAGGTAGATGCCGATGGCGTACCCCGAACCGAACGCGTTGTAGAGCGCGAGCGCGACGATCGGTGACAGCGCGCCCGCGATCATCGAGGCGATGTTGTAGGCGACCGAGGTGCCGCTGTAGCGGACGCTGGTCGGGAACAACTCGGAGAAGAAGGCGCCGATCACCGAGCTGTATGCCGCGAAGATCAGCAACCCGCCCACGGCGGCGACGATGAAGCCCCAGAGCTCTGCCTGGTTCAGGAAGTAGAAGAAGCCGAACGCCCAGATCATGGTGGCGATCGAAGCTCCGATGAGCATGGGTCGCCGCCCGATCTTGTCGGCCCAGATGGCCATGATCGGAATGGTCAGCACGGCGACCCCCTGACCGATCATCACTCCGGCAAGTGCTTCTCCCCTCGCCTCGCCGAGGATTTCAGTCACGTAGGTGATGATGAACAGAGAATAGATGTAGAAGCCGGCGTTCTCGCCCATGCGCGATCCGATGGCGATGAGCGTGGGGCGCCAATGGTCGCGAAGCAGCTCGCCGAGGGGAAGTCGCCGCTTCGGGGCGGCTTCATGCTGCTTAGCCGCTTGCGAGGCCTTGAAGAGTGGCGTCTCCTCGACGTAGAGCCGGAGCACCAGTCCGATGAGCACGAGCACGGCTGACAGGCCGAAGGCGATCCGCCAGCCCCACGAGAGGAACGACTCCTCGGTCATCACCGCCGACAGGAGCGCGAGCACGCCCGCGGCCATCAGATTCCCGAGGGGCGGGCCGACGTTCGGGAACGACGTCCAGAACGCACGACGCGAGGACTCGTTCGCGTGCTCGCTGACGAGCAGCACAGCTCCGCCCCACTCGCCGCCGAGCGCGAAGCCCTGGATGAGTCGCATGAGCAGGAGCAGGATCGGTGCCCAAAGGCCGATACCGACCCACCCGCCCTGTGTCTCGAACGGCGGGATTACTGCGATGAGGGTGGTGGCGATTCCCATGAGGAGCAGGCTGGCGATGAGCGTCGCCCGCCGTCCAACGCGATCGCCGATGTGCCCGAGGACGATCGCGCCGAGAGGGCGTGCGACGAAGCCGGCGGCGAAGGTGCCGAGCGCGAGCATCGTGCTGACGATGGGGTCGCCGGTCGGGAAGTAGAGCTTGCTGAAGACGAGTGCCGCCGCGGTTCCGTAGAGGAAGAAGTCGTACCACTCGACCGCGGTGCCCGCGAGGCTCGAGAAGGCCACGGTGAAGATGTTGCTGTGCGTTTTTCGCTGCTTCGATGGCCGATCGGGGTATGCCGTAGCCGTGGTCATAGATATCTCCTCGTCGAGCTGTATTCCATCCAGAGCGATACCGCACTGTTGCCAATAGTGTATACAAGCAGTATTCGTGATGTCTACTGTTTGCTGACGCTTCCCGTCAGGTCGCACGGCCGTCCGGTCAGGGGCTCCCGGTAGGGTGTTCGCATGAGCTCAGCAGCGCCCACCTCAGGTATCGACAGCTCCGAACTCGACCCGGCCGTCCGGCCGCAGGACGACCTGTTCAGGCACGTGAACGGGAAGTGGATCGCGCGGACGAAGATTCCCGCCGACAAGGCGCGGTACGGGTCCTTCGCGGTCCTCGCCGAGAACGCCGAGGAGGCGGTCCGCGACATCATCACGGGAACGGATGCGCCCGCGCCCGGAGCCGGGGCGGAGACCGAGGCCGACAAGGTCGCCGCGCTCTACGCGAGCTTCATGGATACCGAGCGGATCGATGCGCTGGGTGCGCGTCCCATTGCTGACGACATTGCACGTGCGCTCGCCGTCACCTCGGTCGACGAGTTCGTGACCCTGGTCGGCGAGCTCGAGCGCGAGGGACTCGGCGGGTTCTTCGGCATGGGCGTCGACAACGATCCCGGCGACCCGAGCCGCTACATCGTCTTCGTCATGCAGGGCGGTATCGGGCTGCCCGACGAGTCCTACTTCCGCGAGGACCAATTCGCCGAGATCCGCGAGCAGTACCGCGCCCACATCGCGCGGATGCTGCAGCTCGTCGCCGCCGACACCGGATTGGATGCCGCGGAGACGGCCGATCCGGATCGCCTCGCCGAACTCGCCTACGACCTCGAGCGGCGGATCGCCGGGCACCACTGGGACAAGGTCGCGAGCCGGGACATCCAGAAGCTGTACAACCTGCGCACCTTCGTCGAGCTCCAGGAGCTCACCCCCGGACTGGACTGGAAGCGCTACCTGACGGCGCTCGGCGCTTCGGAGGACGCCTTCGCGGAGGTCGTCGCCGGTCAGCCCGACGCGCTCACCGGGCTCGCTTCGCTCCTCGTCGAGGAGGAGCTCGAGGCGTGGAAGGCCTGGCTCATCTGGCAGATCGTCCGTGGCGCCTCGGCACTCCTGTCGCAGGAGATCTCGCGTGCGAACTTCGAGTTCTACGGCACCGCGCTCACCGGTGCGACCGAGCAGCGCGCCCGCTGGCGCCGCGGCGTGTCCTTCGTCGAGGGATCGATGGGCGAGGCCGTCGGCCGCCTCTACGTCGGGCGCCACTTCGACGAGACGGCGAAGGCCACCATGGATGAACTCGTCGAGTACCTCATCGCCGCGTACCGCGAATCCATCGGCCAGCTGGACTGGATGGGCGACGCCACGAAGCAGCGCGCGCTCGAGAAGCTCGAGAAGTTCGTGCCAAAGATCGGGTACCCGGTGAAGTGGCGCGACTACTCGTCGCTGCAGGTCGACTCGGGGGACCTGCTCGGCAACTCGGCGCGGGTCGCCGAGTTCGAGCTGCGCCGCGAGCTCGACAAGGTCGGTAAGCCGATCGATCGCGACGAGTGGTTCATGACGCCTCAGACCGTCAACGCCTACTACAACCCCGGGTTCAACGAGATCGTGTTCCCTGCGGGGATCCTGCAGCCGCCGTTCTTCGACAAGCACGCCGACATGGCCGCGAACTACGGTGCGATCGGTGCCGTGATCGGGCACGAGATCGGCCACGGCTTCGACGACCAGGGGTCGCGATACGACGGCGACGGCAAGCTCACCGACTGGTGGACCGAGGAAGACCGAGCCGCGTTCGAGCAGCGCACCAAGTCCCTCATCGACCAGTACAACGCGCTCTCACCCGAGGGCGCCGACGGACAGACCGTCAACGGGGAGCTCACGATCGGCGAGAACATCGGTGACCTCGGCGGCATGGCAATCGCGTGGCGTGCGTACCAGCGCTCTCTGCATGGGGAAGAAGCACCCGTGATCGACGGGCTCACCGGCGCCGAGCGATTCTTCCTCTCCTGGGCCCAGGCCTGGCAGCAGGCGTCGCGGCCCGCCGAGACCGTGCGGCTGCTGACGATCGATCCGCACTCGCCGAACGAGTTCCGCTGCAACCAGATCGTGCGGAACCTCGACGCGTTCCACGAGACCTACGGCACGCAGCCGGGTGACGCCCTCTGGATGGACCCTGACGAGCGCGTCTCGATCTGGTAGACGACGCGCCGAACTCACCCGCAGGGTTACGCGGTGCGCGGTACGACCGTGAACCGCCGGTTCTCGAGGCTCGGGTTGGTCTTCCGCACGTCGGCGATGCGCTGAGGATCGATCCTGGCGCTCGCGACCGTCATCGCGCGCTCACCGGCAGCGGCGACCGTCACGCCCATCGGGTCGACGATCATGCTCTGCCCGGAGCAGCGCGGTGCGGTCTGCCCGCAGGCCGCGACATATACCGTGTTCTCGATCGCGCGGGCGCGCACGAGCGTGTCCCACTGCTGCTCCTTGAGCGGCCCGGCCATCCACGCGGCAGGGAGGACGATCACGTCGGCCCCCTGGTCGACGAGCCAGCGGCTCATCTCGGGGAAGCGCAGGTCGTAGCAGGTGGCAGCGCCGATACGGACCCCCTCCACATCGAAGACGAGCGGTGACTCGATGTTCGCCGGGATCACGGTGTCGGACTCGCGGAACCCGAACGCGTCGTACAGGTGGATCTTTCGGTACACGCCCGTGAGCTCGCCGGTCTTCGACAGGGCCACGAGGGTGTTGGACACTCGATCGTCGTCCGGGTCGGACTCGTTGATGCCCACGACAACAGCGATGCCGTGCTCGCGCGCCGAGTCGCGCAGCGCCGTGACGAACGGCCCATCGAGCGGCTCGGAGTGGTTCTGATCCGGCTGCGTCTTCTCGAAGTCGGCGTACATCGAGTACTCGGGCAGCACCACGAGGTGGCTCGTCGCAGCAGCTCGGGCGATGAGCTCCTGGCAGGATGCGAGGTTCTCCTCCACATCGGTCCCTGCGGCGAACTGGGCGACGGAGATGGTGGGGTCGGTCATGTCGAGGGTTCCTCTCGATCGACGGGGGTCGTGCAGGTCTCTCCCGATTATCCCGGGATGAGCGGAAAGTCGCACACCCCTACCGTGCGGGGAGCAGGCGTGATTGATCTGGTGTGACGTCCGAGGGCCCCGCGGCGATCCCCACCTGCCCGAAGAAGTCGTGCTCCCACCTGGCGGATGCGAGGAACGCCTGCCACATGCGCCCCCGAAGAGCCGGCCGGGCCTCTGACGCGAGCGTCGTCACGAGTGCGATGGCGGACTCGGTGTCCGCGGCGAAGGCCTGGTCGTCGTAGGTGGCGATCCACTCGGCGTAGGGGTGTTCGGGGTCGCGCGCGAACGCCCCGAGCTCGCCGCGGAAGAGCCGGGTGCCGATGTCGCTGTACATCCAGAAGCAGGGGAGCGCTGCCGCCGCGGCGACGGCGTACCCGTCCTCGCAGGATGCCACGAGGTGATTCGTGTACCCCGTCGTGATTGCGGATGCGGCTCCGATCGGAGCCCCGCCGAGACGGTCCCGGTGCAGTTCGAGCTCACCGATGAGGGCCCCCTGCGCCGCGTGTAGCCAGAATCGCTGCGCGGCGGGATCCGGAGCGAGGGTCGAGAGCCGCGCGAGCACCCGGGCGTATTCGCCGAGATAGATGGAGTCCTGCGCGACGTACTCCAGGAACGCGCTGCGCGGGAGGGTGCCCGCAGCCAGCCGGGTGATGAATGGCAGGGCGTCGGTCGTTGCACGAATGTCGGCGATGGCGTTCCACCACTCGGAGCGGATGTCGTCCGCGGTTCCCGCCGCCCCGTCGACGTCGCCGCGCCTCCAGAGACCGGCGAAGTGGTGAAGCGGACCGCTGCCGCGCCCGACGTCGAGGGTGTCCGATGCAGCGAGGCTCTCACGGAGCCAGATGCGAGCCTCCCCGATGGCCGCCGCCCAGTCGTCACCGCGGGCGATCCGAGTTGCGACGGCGGAGGAGAGGGAGCAGCCGGTGCCGTGGGAGTTGCGGGTGCGGATCCGCGTTCCCTCGAACGCCACGACCTCGCCCGCGGGGTCGACCAGTGCATCGGGCGACGCCGATCCTGCGAGATGACCGCCCTTCGCGAGCACCCGGACTCCGTGCAGAGCGGCGACGGCACCGGCCTGCTCCAGCATGGCGTCCCAGGACTCGGCGACGGGGCCGCCGGCGATGACCGCGAGTTCGGGGAGGTTCGGGGTGATGAGGTCGGCGAGAGGGAGGATTCGCTGGAGCGCGTCCTCCGCTTCGGTGCCGAGCAAGCGATCGCCGCTGGCCGCCACCATGACCGGGTCGATGACGACGACCGGCGGGCGGGTGCGCTCCAGCCAGTCGGCGACTGCTGTGATCACCTCGGGAGTACCGAGCATGCCGACCTTCACCGCGTCGATGCGCACGTCATCGGAGACCGCGTCGAGCTGCGCCGTCAGAAATGCGACGGGAGGAACATGCACCTCCCGCACCCCGCAGGTGTTCTGGGCGACGAGGGCGGTCACCGCCGCCATCCCGTAGCCGCCGTTCGCGGCGATGGCCTTCAGATCGGCCTGGATTCCGGCCCCGCCAGTCGGGTCGGTCCCGGCAATCGAGAGCACATTGACAACATCGACGTATGGTTCGCTCACTGCGACATCCCTCCGCTCGTCTCAACGAGATCAGGTTCGACGGGTGTGATCTCAGCCGCTGGTGCGGCACCCCGTGTCGTTGAGGGCGAGTCTAGCGCAGAGCGTTGGCCGCTGTCTCGGGGCTCGCGTCGGCGGCGCCACCGTGCTCGGTGCAGCGCTCGTCCCGGTGCTCAGGGCAGGCGACGAATCGGGCCCGGCAGGAGGGATCGGCGCAGTTCACGAGGGTGTTCGATCCGGATCCGCAGACCGCGCACCGCCCGACCACTTCGGCGGGGTCCCCCTCTTCGCCCCCGAAGTCGACGGTCTCGCGGCCGTCGAACACGGCGAGCGACCCGTGCCACAGCCCCTCGTTGCCGAACGCTTCGCCGTAGCGGACGATGCCGCCGTCCAGCTGGTACACCTCGGTGAAGCCGCGCTCGACCATCGCGGCGGAGAGGATCTCGCAGCGGATACCCCCGGTGCAGTAGGTGACGACCGGACGCCCTTTCAAATCGTCGAACGCACCGCTGTCGATCTCCTCGATGAACCCGTGCGTGCTGCTGACGGCGGGAACGACCGCGTTCTCGAAACGACCAACGGCGGCTTCGTACGCGTTGCGTCCGTCGAAGAACACGACGTCGTCACCCCGCTGCGCGACGAGGTCGTTCACCGCCTGCGGGCTGAGGTGCGTGCCGCCGCCCACCACGCCGTTCGCGTCCACCCGGGTTTCATCGGCGAGACCGAACGCCACCAACTCATCGCGCACCTTCACGCTGAGTCGAGGGAAGTCCCGCGAGCGGCGCCAGGGGGCGCGTCGGTCGACGCCGTGGAGCGGCTCAGCGGTGTCGTCGGCGAACCCGGTGCCGTCGCTCCACTTGAACTCGATCCCCGAGAAGGGGCCGTACTCGCGGGTGCGTCTTGCGTAGAGCTTGCACGCGTCGAGCTCGCCGCCTACGGTGCCATTGATGCCGTGGGGCGAGATGATGATGCGGCCCCGGAGCCCCAGCGACTCGCAGAGCTCACGCTGCCACAGCCGCACCGCCTCCGGGTCTGCCACCGGTGCGAACACGTAGTACAGCAGGATCTTCGACTCGCTCACCCGTCAATGGTATTCGCCCTGCCTCGGCACTTGCTCCGGCTCCCCGGCCGTGACGTCGACGGGTCAGTCGCCGACGGGTCAGGCGTCACTCAGCGCGTTCGCCGTGTGCTCGGAGGCGTTCGCGATGCGCTGCTGCTGCTCGGGGGTCCGGGCGAGCGGGGGCACCACTTCGTGTTCAGCGGTGACGATGACGACGTCGTGGTCGACGTGGTTGACCATCGCGTGGACGGCATCGATGAAGTCGCCGCTCTTGATGGCGTCGAGAATGAGGGCGTGATCCCGCTCCATTTCGGTGCCCGTGGCGACGTTCGCGAGCCGACCTCGGTGCTCGGGGGCGCGCAGCTGATCGTTGATGCCCGAGTAGAGAGAGGCGAGGAGTCGGTTCTTGGCCGCGTCGAAGATGAGACGGTGGAATCGGCTGCTGAACGCCGTGTCGGCGTCCTCGTTCACGAGTCCGAGCACCGGGCACCGGGTGCAGCCGAGCTCGGTGGCCGCCGCCTGCTCGAGTGCGGCGATGTCTTCATCGGTGCGGTGGAGTGCGGCCTGCTGTGCTGCCTCGACCTCGAGAGCTCGCCGGTAGCTCAGGATCTCCTCGAGCGTGAAGTCGGCGAGGTACTCGTTGAGCAGGGTGCTCGTCGGTGCGGACGAGCGCACGAACGTGCCGCGGCCCGGGAGCGTCTCGAGCATGCCGATGCTCGCGAGCGATCGCACGGCCTCGCGCACCGTCGAGCGGCCGACTCCGGTCTGCTCGGCCAGCTCGGGTTCGATCGGGATGCGCTCACCGACCGCCCACTCGCCCGTCGTGATCTTCCGTCGGAGGAACGCCAGAGTGGCGCGTGCCCGCTCAGATCCCGTGGTGATGGCCATCAACGCCTCCCGCTGCTCGTCGCCGAACCCCCAGTATAGGTCGCGCTCCCGACACTGCTCCTGGGGTTGCAGTATCGCGCTCAGGAAAGCAGGTGCGTCACAATGGCGGAATGTGCAGTCAGTCGAGCAGGGGTTGGTTCGTGGCATCCCGATGGTGGCATAGCGCGATCGCGGCCGTCATCCTGGCTGCCCTGGTGATCCAGCTGGTCCTAGTTTTCTCCGGTGGAGCGGACGCCAACTCCGGGGAGAGCGGTACAGCAGTGAGTATCCCGGTACGGCTGTGGCGCTTGTTCAGCTTCTTCACCATTGAAAGCAATATTGCCGTGCTGGTCGTGTGTCTGCTGATCGTCGCTCACCCGATGCGTCGCGGGATCTGGTGGGAAATAGCCCGATTGAACGCGCTGCTCGCGATCACGATCACCGGCATCGTCTACGCTGTCATCCTTGCGCCGCAACTCCAACTTTCCGGCTGGGCGCTCGCGGCGTCCATCGGGTTTCACTACATCTCGCCATGGGCGACCGTGGCCGGATGGCTGATCTTCGGGCCACGCCGACGCTTTCGCTGGTCGACCGTCGCCGGCGCGTTCGTCCTCCCGATCGCGTGGCTGGTCTACATCTTCACCCAGGGAGCGTTCACCGATTGGTATCCGTACCCATTCCTTGACGTCACCAAGATCGGCCTGGGAACGGCGCTACTGAACGCTGCGCTCGTCCTCGCGGTCGCTGCTGTGCTTGCACTGATCTACCGCCTCATCGACTCGAAGACGCCGAGTGCGCTTCACGACGCGCAGACAGGGGCCGCAGTTCCGTCGGTACCGTCCGATCGCAGCGGCACACCATCAGTGTGAACGGACATGCGCGCAGCTCAACGATGAGCCCACGGTAGCGCAAGCGCTACTCGTCGCCGAAGTCGATCGAGCGATTTCGCTTCCTGAGGCATGGGCGGTCAAGTCCGTGGGCGTCCCTGACGCAGCAGCGCCAGGATGAGGTACGAACCCAGCACCCATCGAAAGCGATCGTTTCCGGTCCATGCAGCGGAGTCAGTTGATCCGAATGAGGAGAGCGCTTGACCTTCCCCTTGAGGGAAGGCGTTCACTGGGTGTGAGTGTGACCAAGATCCCTCAAAAGCACACCGAAAGAAGGACGTGATCCCACATGACGCTCGATATCGCGATCGAAGATCGACAGGCAGTCCAGTACATCGGCGCTACTTTCAGCGCTCGCCCCTCGGAGTTCGGAGCTCCTGACGGCCCGAACGATGCGATCCCAAAGGTCTATCAGTGGCTGGAAGAGCACGGTATCGCGCCGCTCGGGGGCCCGCTCTACGTCCATCGGCACGTCGGGAGTTCCGATGACATCGTGGATCTCACCGTCGCAGTTCCGATCGCTGCCCCAGTAAAGCCCACCGATGGTCTTGTCCTCGGTGAGCTCCCGGCAGGCACCTATGTCATCGGTCATCACGTTGGCGCGCCCGACGCCATACCTGGAGCGCACGAGGAGATGAAGAAGTGGGCCGAAGAGCATGGGCATCGCCTCGATTGCCGAGAGGATGACAACGGGACACTGTGGACCGGTTACGCCGAGCACTTCCTCACCGATCCCTCGCAGGAACCGGACCCCACCAAGTGGGTCACCGATCTGCTTTTCAAGACAGTCTGAACGTTCTGATCCCTCGATAGGCTGTGCCACGAGGAGGGGCATGAGCGACCTGATGACGATTGGAGAGTTTGCAGCGTCAACATGGTTGTCGCCGAAAGCTCTCAGGCTCTATGACCAGAACGGGCTCCTCTCCCCGGACACCGTCGATCCTTCCAACGGCTACCGCAAGTACAGTCCCGCACAGATCGAGGTCGCACGTTTGGTGACCATGCTCCGGCGGATCGAAATGCCGCTCGAGCAGATCCGGGTCCTGCTGAGCTTGGCGGAAGACGAACGCGCCAGTTTTGTGGCGCGTTATCGTGAGGCTGAAGCTGAACAGCACGCACGGCGCCAATCTCTGGCTCGGTTCGTGGAGCATGCGGTCACACAAGGGTCTCTAGCCGGAGACGGCCAGCTCGGAGCTTCACGATTCGAGGTGTCGTTGCGAACCGTGCCGGAGTGCCCAGTCCTCGCATCAACCCGGCACACTTCCGCCCGGGACCTACCTGATGTCATTCGTTCTAGCGCGGCTCGACTCTTCCAACTCGCTGAGGGACGTGGCGGCGCGAGCGGTGGACCCTTCGTGATCTACCACGGACAAGTTGGCTGGGAGTCCGACGGACCCATCGAGGTCTGCGTGCCGCTGCACGACGCAACGCGCGCCCACCGAGTCGAGACTGAACACCTACAGCTGTTCACGCAAGTGCTCTCGGAGGACGTTCAGTTCCCGAGGATCCTCACCGCATTCGAGGCGGTCCAAGCACGTACACGCCAACTCGGTCTCTTACCCGCTGGACCGCCACGAGAGATCTACACACCAGACAATCGAAATTCGGTGCCACGGTGCGAGGTCGCGTTGCCGGTCACCACTGACGAGAGATGACCAAGCTCATGAAGACTGCCCTTCCCGCAGACTGCGGAAATGCCCCACGGATCACCATCGTCGGTGAATTCGTCACCAGCTGGGCCAAACGCGATACCGAGGCGATGCATGAATGGTTAGCTACCGACGCCGAGTGGAACGTCGTCGGACGGGGTGACGCCACCGAAGAGGACTCAGTTATCCCCTTCGTTTTGGATCACCTGCCCGACTATCTCGAAGTCACTTCGATCATCACACACGGACGACTTGCCTCCTGCGATGGCTTCATGAATGCTGGCTCACGACGGGTCCACTTCAGCCATGTGTTCAGGTTCGCAAGCACGTCGAAAACCGCCAGGATTAAGCAGGCTCGATCGTACATTCTCGAGAGCCCTGCCTGACTCTCAAGATCTACTCGGATTGAGTTGAGCAATGTCACGAGTGACCGCGCCGGAGAGCGCGCCGGAAACGAACGTTTTCGGTGCACTTATGAGGGCGCGAGCGACACCCCGAAATGTCGCGGATCTCGACCCACCGAAAGTGTCAACCGAAACCCATATGACCCGAAACCTGGCCCGTATCGTTTCCGGTTGCTCAGGGAGGGCATCAGACGCCGCGCTCCTATGCCGTGACGGACTTGTTGCCTATGGCGGTCGACCAGGCAAGGTAACTGCCGTTGAGTTCGGCGACGTCGTACCCGGCGTGGCGCAGTGCACTTGCCGCAACGCTGTTGCGGACTCCGCTTTGGCAGTAGGAAACGATCGTTCCGGCGTTTTTCGGTGGCAGCTGGTCCAGATGCCACATCACGCGGCCACCCGACAGTTGCGTCGCACCGGGAATGTGCCCATCGGCGTATTCGGTCTTGTTGCGTACGTCGAGTAGAACCGCACTGTCGAAGCCATCGAGTTCCTCGGGCTGGATGATCTTCGGGATTGCAAGCTCGAGTGTGTCGAGTGAGGTGATGAATCCTCGTACGCTGTCGATGCCGACGCGTACGAGGTGGTTACTGAACTCTTCCGCTTCTTCTCGGGAGGCTGCTAGCAGAACGAGTGGGCGGTTCTCGACTTCGGGGTTGTAGACCCATGCCCCAAAACTGGCGGCTTTCTCGACGCCCGGAATGTTGAGAGAACGTTCGACAGTCCCTCTATGGACTTCGGAGTTGTGGCGGGTGTCGACGAAGACGACAGCATTTTCCGCGAGGGCCTCGACGAGTTCCTCCGTGCGGTATTCATGAAGCGCCGGGGTCTTGCCGATAACAGCGGGGCCGACCTGGTTCTGCGTTTTCATGCGCCCGAAATATGCGTGGGCGTCAGGCTGACCGCTGAGTAGTTCATCAATGAAGCCCGGCTCGTCGTCGTTCTGCAGGTAGTTGCTCCACCACGAGAAATGGCGCTCGTAGCCGACCGTGGTGGCGGGGACCGCGCCGAGCGCCTTGCCGCATGCCGAGCCGGAACCGTGCGCGGGAAGCACCTGTACGTAGTCGGGCAGAGTGAGGAAGCGGTCGCGCAGGCTCGCGTACAGGTCTTTCGCCCCCTGGAACCGGGTGTCGATACCGCCAGCGGCTTCGTCGAGCAGGTCAGGGCGGCCGAGATCGCCGACGAACACGAAGTCTCCGGTGAGCATGAAGCCGGGCTCTGAGGTCAGCGCCCCATCTGTGATGAGGAAGGACAGATGCTCGGGGGTGTGCCCCGGCGTGTGCACCGCCTCGACGGTGATGTTGCCCAGGCGGATCAAGTGACCGTGCCTCATGCGTACGGCCGCACCCGCGGGCCCGTTGTCGAACTCTGTTCCATATGTCCAGTCGGGTCCACCCTCATCGGAGATGTAGATCGGCGCTGCGGTGCGGTGCGCGAGCTCACGGGTGCCGGAGAGATAGTCGGCATGGACGTGGGTCTCGGTGACACCGACGATGGTCATATTGTTCTTCTGGGCGAGTTCTAGATACACATCGATATCACGACGCGCGTCAACCACGATCGCCTTCCCATCGGCTTGGCAACCGATGAAGTAACTCGCCTGGGCAAGGTCCTCGTCATAGATGCGTTCCAACAGCATGATGTGTTCTCCTCTTGTTTCTCTCGGTGCACAGGGTGCTGCGCGAGATTCTTTTCGGCTCGTTGCTTGTGCACGTGGTCCATGTCGAGTTCGCAGACGTTCCGGATGAGCGTCGCGAGGTGTGGATCCGGCGGTGGCCCGGGGCCGGGAATGGCCCGGGCCGTGCGAAGACGAGGATGTCGTCGAGGGAGGCCGTCAGCGTCGGAATGGAGGTGATGCGAAAGTGAGCGGTGGCTCTTCCTGCGCCTTGGTCTCGACTCTGCCGAACGTTATACCGTGTCCTCCCGTTCCGGAGTGTGTTGTTCAGCGGCCGAAGAGGCGTGCGAAGAAGCCACTCCGATTTGCTTCGGCGGCGGCTGTTTCGCTTGCGGCGTGCTTGCCGTTGCACCATTCCGAGGACGGAACGCTTGCTTTCACCATGTCGACGTGCTGACCGCAGCCCGCCCAGGTGGTCTTGTGGCAAGTGCGGCACTTCACGGGTCGGCACATGTTGGGTCCTCTCGCTCCTGGTGTCCAAATACCCTGGGGGGTATTGTGAGGACAATATACCCCCGGGGGTACTATGGTTGTCAACCGCAGGCCAAGCGAAGAGGAGCCGGGATGAGCGTTGAAGAGCGGCATGAGACCGCAACCTACGGGCACGACCCGGAGGCTAAGCGGAAGGTTGTGAATCGGCTTCGTCGCGCGCAGGGTCAGCTGGCGGCGGTGATTGGAGCCATCGAGTCAGATGCCGACTGCCGTGAGGTGGTGCAGCAACTGGCCGCTGTTTCCAAGGCCCTTGATAGGGCCGGTTTCCTCGTCATCTCGTCCTCGCTGAAAGAGTGCCTGGCGAACCCGGACTCTGCAGATGCTCCAGGGCCTGATGAGCTTGAGAAGCTCTTCCTCTCGCTTGCTTGATCCATTTTCCTGGAGCGGCCAGTCTGATCATTTGTTTCGGGAATGAGGGAGAGTTGCGCGGAACTTCGAGTATGGGAGGAATCGCCGAGCCATCCGGAACGCGTCACTGTGCCCGGCGAGATGTCACGGAAGACCGTCGCGGTGGCCCTCCTGGATGAGCGAGCTCGGGGTCGTGCAGGTGCTCCTCTGCAGCCTGGTCGGCGGCGATCTCGAGATAGTGCGGCGGACACGGGCATTGCCGAGCGTGACTCCTCGAGGATCGACTGGCGGATAGACTGGCGCACTGGTGCTGTTCTGTCCCATTCCCTAGGCTGGGGTCACGCCACGACGAGGGAGCAGCGATGACGCAGGACCACCCAGCCCACGGACCGATCGATCCGTTCGCCGCGGTTCCCGACGCTCCGGCCTTCGAGCTGACGAGCACCGACATCGAGGATGGTGAGCCGCTTCCGGCGGAGGTCTACGCGACCGGTGCGGGTGGAGCGAATCGGTCTCCGCAGCTCTCCTGGTCGGGGTTTCCGGCTGAGACGCGCAGTTTCGCTGTGACGTGCTTCGACCCCGATGCACCCACCGGGTCCGGCTTCTGGCACTGGGCGGTCGCGAACATTCCCGCCGATGTCACGTCGCTGCCCTCGGGGGCGGGATCGCCGGGAGCGGAGGCACAACTACCCGAGGGGGCGCTCACGCTGCCGAACGAGTTGCGCGAACCCGCGTTCACGGGTGCCGCTCCGCCGGAGGGGACCGGTGTGCATCACTACTGGTTCGTGGTGCACGCGCTGAACGTCGAGCACCTGCATCTCGACCCGCAGTCGACTCCCGCTGTGCTGGGCTTCACGATGCGCGACGCCGTGATCGGTCGCGGAATCATCGTGGCGACCGGAGCGTTCGACGCCGCAGGGTGATGGAGCCGGCAGAGGCGGTCAGCGGCCGCCGAGCAGCGGCTCAGGCGTGCTCGTGGCCCGACCAGGCCTCGGTGAGCTCCCGCTCGACGCGCATCCAGAAGCTCTGCATGATGGAGCTGGATCGGGCCCCGGTCCAGATCATGCAGTGCTGGCCCGATTCGGGTTCTGCGCGGACCCACTCGTCGAGCCAGGCGTCGACCGCCGTGGCGAGCGCCTGGCCGCGGGGCACTCCGATTCCGGGTCGTGAGGAGCCGGCGAGCCCTTCGCGGCAGATCCAGGTCACGCTGACGCGGCGCGGGGTCTCGATGGTCTCGATCTGCATCGGGGCGAAGACCTCGATGAAGATCGTGCCGTAGCTGTTGGCGGGGAGCTCGGCGCACCAGGCGCGGATATCGTCGAGGTCGCTCGCGTCTCCGGCTGCGAGAATACAGTCGACGGTCTCGGGGGTGCCGAACGTCGAGATGCCGGTCGAGTGCTCACTGAATGCCACGACTCCATAATAGGCAAGCCTTACCTACGTCCGACGAAAACTCAGCCAATATTCAGGAAGTCGCGGCGGACGGCAGCGGCCATTGCGAGAGACTGCTGGGATGACTCGTGCGCAGGTTCTCAGAGACCGCATCGTCGAGCGAGTGCACGACACGGGCTTCGACGCCCACGGCCTCCAGGTGCACGTGGGCACCGACGTGGCGGAGCACCGGTGGACCCCCGACGTGCGCGAGGACATCCACTCGGCGGCGAAGGCCGTGTGCGTCCTGGCGGCCGGTATGGCGGCCGACGCCGGTCTCGTCTCCCTCGACGAGCCCGTCGCGGCGTGCTTCCCGGAAGCGCGCATGGGAGCCGGTGTCGAGCACGTCACGCTGCGGCGCTTGCTTTCGATGAGCAGCGGTATCGACTTGCCGTGGTCCGAGACCATGATGACCGACTGGCCCGATCTGGCGGTCGAGTTCCGCGGTCGGCGATCACGCGGTCGAGTGTTCCAGTACTCGAACGCGAGCACCTACACCGCGATGCGCGCGCTCGCGGAGCGGGTTGGGGACCCCGTGCGGTTTCTCGAGCCCCGACTGTTCGGTCCGCTCGGCATTGAGGGTGTCGTGTGGGATCGATGCCCGAACGGGTGGATCCTCGCAGGGGGCGGGCTCCACCTCCGCACCGCGGAACTCGCGAGCATCGGCCTGCTCATCCGCGATCGTGGCGTCTGGCGTGGCGAGCGCCTGATCTCAGCGAAGTGGATCGACGCCATGCACAGCGACTGGGTCCGTGCCGGCGAGTCCCCCGGGTACGACCGGTACGCGCTCGCGGGGTGGGGCGGGCCTGGAGACGCATGGCGGCTCCACGGCGCTCACGGGCAGCTCGTCATCTTCGCCGGGAACGCAGTGGTGACGCTCACGGCGCACGATCATTTCGGGGCGGATGCGATGGCCGAGTTCGTGGTCGAGGCGGCCGGGCAGCTCTGACGCCCGGATGGATGCCCGCGGTCGGTCCGGCGGTGTTCGCTGGACGATCGGGCACGAGAAGGCTCATGGACGCGACGATCGTTCGGTGAGCGGGGGTGCCAGAGCCGGTCTGGGCCCCGATCCGCAACCGTTCGATCACGATACGCGACGGGTGCAACGCCGGTAGGCTAGTCGCGTCTACGATGCTGAGTGACGTAGTTTCACAACGCGTTCGATTCGTACACCGTGGTACTCGCCGCGGTGATCCCTATGTTCGAAGGACATCATCCATGCGACAGACCTCGTTCCGCCGCCGCGCGCTCGCGCTCGTCGGCCTCTCCGCAGCTGCGGCCCTCACCCTGACCTCCTGCGCGAACGGCAACGATGCCGGCGACGAAGGCGCGGGCGGCGAGGGCGAGAGCTACAGCATTGGCATCAGCCAGTTCGCTCCGCACCCCGCGCTCGACGCCGCTTCCGAGGGCTTCAAGGCCGCCTTCGAAGAGGCCGGTCTCGAGGTCGAGTTCGACGAGCAGAACGCTCAGGGAGAGCAGGCGACCGCCGTCACCATCGCGGAGTCGTTCGCGAATGAGGACCTGGACCTCGCACTCGCGATCGCGACCCCGGCCGCGCAGGCGCTGGCGAGCTCCGTCTCGACCTACCCCGTCCTCTTCACCGCAGTGACCGACGCCGTCGAGGCCGATCTCGTCGATTCGAACGAGGAGCCCGGCGGCAACATCACCGGTACCAGCGACGCGGTGCCGCCGGAGGCGCTCGAGGGCCAGTTCGACCTCATCACCGAGATGGTGCCCGACGCGAAGAAGGTCGGCATCGTCTACGCCTCGGGCGAGGTCAACTCTGAGGTCCAGGTCGAGCAGGCGACGGAGGTCGCGGCGGATCGCGATCTCGAGATCGTGACGCAGACCGTCACCACCGCGAACGACATCGCGCAGGCCACCGAGGCGCTCGGCGATGTCGACGCGATCTACGTGCCGACCGACAACATGGTCGTGAACGGCATCGCTGCGCTCGTGCAGGTCGCCGAGCAGAAGCAGATCCCCGTGATCGCCGCTGAGGCCGGTACCGTCGAGGGCGGTGCGATCGCCACGATGGGCATCGACTACGAGGCGCTCGGCAAGCAGACCGGCGAGATGGCGATCGCGATCCTCGAGGGCGGCGACCCCGCCACCACCCCCGTCGAGATGGCGGCGACGCTCGCGAACACTGTGAACCCCGCTGCGGCGGAGCGCATGGGCGTCGAGATCCCCGACTCCGTCATGGAGGGTGCGGACGTCGTCGAGTAACCGCTCGGCGACTCCCGCTTGAAGTACTCGGCCGGTTCCCCGGCCCCGCGAGCCGCGGAGCCGGGGAACCGGTGGCCGAGCGGCGCCCAGGCGTCGCACTGCAGAAGGATGCGTGTAAGGAAATGACGTCATGATCGGCGCCCTCGAACTCGGAATCATCTACGGCGTCATGGCCTTGGGTGTCTACCTCACCTTCAAGGTGCTGAACTTCCCCGACCTCACGGTCGACGGCAGCTTCACCACCGGTGCCGCGGTGGCGGCGTCCATGATCACGCTCGGGCAGAACCCGTGGCTCGCCACACTGGCGGGTGGAGCCGCAGGCATCGTGGCCGGCATCATCACGGGTGTGCTCCACACCAAGGGCAAGATCGACGGGCTCCTGGCCGGGATCCTGACCATGATCGCGCTGTGGTCGGTGAACCTGCGCATTATGGGCACCACCAAAGAGGACGCCGTGAGCACGTCGAACCTGCCGCTCCTCCGTGCCGACACCGTCTTCACGCCCCTCGCCGATGCCGGCATCGCGCGCAGCTGGATGAGCATCGCCATCGTGGCGGTCGCCGTGATCATCGTGAAGCTCCTGGTCGACTGGTTCCTCTCGACGAATCAAGGCCTCGCCATCCAGGCCACGGGCGACAACGGCCCGATGATCCGCAGCTTCGGCGTCAGCACCGATCGCACCACGATCCTCACCCTGGCGCTCTCCAACGGTCTCGTCGCGCTCTGCGGCGCGCTCGTCGCCCAGTACCAGGGGTTCGCCGACATCAGCATGGGCATCGGCCTCATCCTCGTCGGCCTCGCATCGGTCATTCTCGGCCAGGCGGTCTTCGGCCAGAAGTTCATCTGGATTGCGAGCCTCGCGGCGGTGCTCGGCGCCGTGCTTTACCGCCTCATCATCTTCTTCGCCCTGCAGGTCGGTCTCGACCCGAACGACATGAAGTTCGTCACCGCCGTCCTTGTCGTCGCAGCCCTGCTGCTGCCGCGCTGGGGGTTCCTGAAACGCGTCCCCCGACTGCGGCGAGCAGCAGGCACAGTGGTCCTCGACCAGCCTGCGCCGGCGCTCGCGGCGGCTGACTCGGCCGCCGATGTCACCGGAATCGGTGACGAAGCGGGCGAGGGCCCCGATGCCGCACCGGCCGGAACCCCCGGATCCGCCCACCGCACCACGACTCAGCACCAGGGGGAGTAATGCTCGCCATCGACCAGATCTCCAAGACCTTCTTCCCCGGCACCGTGAACGAGCGCCGCGCGCTCGTCGAACTCGGTCTCCGGCTCGACGAGGGCGATTTCGTCACCGTCATCGGCTCGAACGGTGCCGGCAAGTCCACGCTGCTGAACGCGATCTCCGGGCGCTACACCGTCGACAGCGGACGCATCGAGATCGACGGCAAGCTCGTCAACCGGCTCAAGGAGTACCAGCGGGCGAAGTTCCTCGGCCGGGTGTTCCAGGATCCGATGGCGGGCACCGCACCCAGCCTCACGATCGAGCAGAACCTCGCCCTCGCCTCGCGTCGCGGTCAGTCGCGCGGTCTCGGCCCAAGTCTGTCGCGCGGCCAGCGCGAGGGCTTCAAAGAGCACCTGGCGACGCTCGAGCTCGGACTCGAGAACCGGTTGACCGCGAAGGTCGGACTGCTCTCCGGTGGTCAGCGCCAGGCGCTGTCGCTGCTCATGGCAGGGTTCACCAAGCCCCGGATCCTGCTCCTCGACGAGCACACCGCCGCCCTCGACCCGCAGCGTGCCGCGCTCGTCACCCAGCTCACCGAGCGCATCGTCTCGCAGGGAAATTTGACGACGCTCATGGTGACGCACAACATGGAGCAGGCGCTCGCCCTCGGCAACCGTCTCATCATGATGCACGAGGGGCGGATCGTCTTCGAGGCTGACGCCGAGCGGAAGCGCACGCTGACCGTGTCTGGCCTGCTCGACGAGTTCGCCAAGATCAAGGGGGCGACGCTCGACGACCGGGCGATGCTCGGGTAGGGCGCTTCCTCAGTCCTGTGCGGACTGCGAGCCGGACTCGAGGGGTGCGATGTTCGGGAAGTCCTCGAAGATGAGCAGGGTTCTCGTTCCCCGCACCGAGGGAATGGACTGGATCCGCTCCAGCACCACGCGGCGCAGGTCGCGGTTGTCGCGCGCCCGCACGAGCAGCATGACGTCGTACTCGCCTCCGACGAGGGCGATGTGCTCCACTTCGGGAATCTCGAGGAGACGATCGCGGGCGTCCTGCCAGTCGGCCTGGTCGACCGAGAGCGTGACGTAGGCGGACGAGTGCTTGCCCGCCAGTACGGGGTCGGTGCGCACCGTGAACGCGGAGATGACACCCTCCGCGACCAGTCGCTTGAACCGGGCGTGCGCACTCGCGCGCGAGATGAATACGGACTCCGCGAGCGTCGTCATCGATGCCCGGGCGTCGCGCTTCAGCACCTCGATGATCTTGAGGTCGATGTGATCCGGTTCCATGGTGCCCCTTCGCTCCAACACAACTGCGGGCGAGTTTGGACATCCGTTCGTCATCATCGCCGCAACGTACGTATTTGTACAGAGTATCAGTCGTCCGGCTGAACAGACGGCTTCTCGGCGGGCAGTATGGGAGCACATCATCTTCAAGGAGGAGGAGCGAGTGCTCAGCGCAGAATCGACGATGCTTCCACGCAGCGCCCCGGTGACGCTCATCGACGCGGAGGGTTCGTCCGTCGCCGACGACCGGTACCCCATGCCCGAGACCGACCGGCTCTCGGCCGCGTACGCCGCGCTCGTCGCAGGCCGTCGGATCAACGACCAGTGCAACGCTCTCGTCCGCCAGGGGCGTCTCGCCGTGTATCCATCGTCGAATGGGCAGGAAGCGTGCCAGGTCGCCGCGGCGCTCACGCTGGGGGAGCACGACTGGCTCTTCCCGACCTACCGTGATTCGGTTGCGATCATCACCCGCGGGGTCACCGCGGCGGGTGCTCTCGTGCTGCTTCGGGGCGACTGGCACTCGGGGTACGACCCGAACGAGTTCCGCGTAGCCCCTCAGGCGACACCGCTCGCGACGCAGCTGCTGCACGCAGTCGGGTTCGCGCACGCCGCGAAGCTGCGGGGGGAAGACACCGTCGTGCTGGCAATGTGCGGCGATGGAGCCACGAGCGAGGGCGATTTCCACGAGGCGATGAACTTCGCCGCCGTGTTCCACCTGCCGGTCGTGTTCTTCGTGCAGAACAACGAGTTCGCGATCTCGGTGCCGCTGTCGCGGCAGACGGCGGCTCCGTCTCTCGCGCACAAGGCGATCGGGTACGGCATGCCGGGGCAGCGGGTCGATGGCAATGACGTCGCCGCGCTGCTCTCGGTGCTCGACGCGGCCGTGGAGCGGGCACGTGCGGGCGAAGGGCCGAGCCTGGTCGAGGCGCACACCTATCGCATGCTTGCCCACACGAACGCCGATGACGACACGCGCTACCGCGAGCGAGCTGAGGTTGAGGCGTGGGTCGAGCGCGATCCGATCGTGCGGGTGCGCGCGTACCTGCGTCAGCAGGGGCGACTCGATGAGGCGCTCGAGAGCGAGGTCGCCGAGGCGGCCGAGCAGGTCGCCGGAGAGTTGCGGGCCGCGATGAACGCGGACGCCGACCTCGACCCCGAACAGCTGTTCTCGCACGTCTTCACCGAGCGCCCTGCCCAGCTCGACGCGCAGTGGGAACAGCTCCACGATGAACTCGATCGCACGGAGGCCGCATCATGAGCGTCGAGACGATGACGATGGCCGCGGCACTGAACCGTGCCCTCGCTGATGCCATCGAGGCGGACGATCGTGTCCTCGTCTTCGGTGAGGACGTCGGGGCGCTCGGCGGAGTGTTCCGGGTGACGGACGGACTGACGGAGCGCTTCGGCGAGACCAGGTGCTTCGATACTCCGCTCGCCGAATCGGGGATCGTCGGCACCGCCGTCGGCATGGCGATGAACGGCATGGTGCCGATCGTCGAGATGCAGTTCGACGCGTTCGCCCTGCCCGCGTTCGAGCAGATCGTGAGCCACGTCGCCAAGCTGGGCAACCGGACTCGCGGTGCGACCCGGCTGCCGATGGTGATCCGGATCCCCTTCGGTGGCGGGATCGGTGGGGTCGAGCACCACTGCGACTCCTCCGAGGCCTACTACGCCCACACGCCCGGTCTCACGGTCGTTTCGCCCGCGACACCGCAGGATGCCTATTCGCTGTTGCGCGCCGCCATCGCATCACCTGACCCGGTGGTCTTCATGGAGCCGAAGAAGCTGTACTGGTCGAAGGGTCCAGTCGACACGTCGGTCACGGCCGACCTGCGGCGTGCTGCCGTCGTGCGCGAGGGCACCGACGTCACCCTCATTGCGTACGGCCCGTCGGTTCCGATCGCGCTCGAGGCGGCCGAGGCGCTCGCGGAGGAGGGACGCAGTGCGCAGGTCGTCGACGTCCGCACGCTCACGCCCTTCGACGACGCGACGGTGACCGGAGCGGTCAGGGGCACCGGGCGCGCCGTGGTCATCGCCGAGGCGCCCGGGTTCGCCAGCGTCGCGTCGGAGATCCAAGCGCGCGTCTTCGAGCAGTGCTTCGAGTACCTGGAGGCGCCGGTCCGGCGCGTCACCGGGTTCGATACGCCGTTCGCGTCCCCGAAGTTCGAGCACTGGTACCTCCCCGACGTCGATCGTGTCCTCGACGCCGTCGACTCCCTCCACTTCGAGGAGGTCACCGCATGAGCGCCGCACAGATCTTCCACCTTCCCGACCTCGGCGAGGGCCTGACCGAGGCCACGCTCATGCGCTGGCTGGTCGCGGTGGGCGACGAAATCGCTGTCGACGCCCCGATCGCCGAGGTCGAGACGGCGAAGAGCGTGGTCGAGCTCCCGTCGCCGTTCGGCGGCGTCGTCACGGCGTTGCACGGCGCTGAGGGCGACACGATCAACACGGGGGCACCCGTACTCGAGGTCGGCGGGCAGGCCGCGGACGACAGTGCGCGAGGCTCGCACGCTGACCCGTCGGCACCCGCGGAGCACGAGGTGTACCGCGAGGAGGAGCGCGCCGGATCCGGCAACGTGCTCATCGGATACGGCACGGGCGCGGGACCGGCGAAGGGGCGCCGCAGGCGGCGAGGTGGGTCAGGGGCGGGGCTTCCGGCCGCCGCCACCCCGACGAGCTCGGCGGCACCCGTCGCTGCGGCCGTTGAGACCGTTGAGGATCGCCCCCGCACCGTGGCTGTACGCTCGCCGATCGTGCGCCGGCTCGCGCGCGAGCTCGGGATCGACCCCCGCGATGTCGACCCCACGGGAGCGGACGGAGCCGTGACGCGGGCCGACGTGCTGCGCGCTGCAGAGGCGCACACAGGGGCGGAGACCGCCGGTCGCGCCGAGATCCCGAACCCCGGAGGGTCGACGGCGCCGCACGGTCCGCTGGGCGTCCTGCGGACGGAGAAGTTCTCCCCGCTCAGAAAGGCGGTCAGCGCGAAACTCAGCCGCAGCCGCTCGGAGATTCCCGAAGCCACCGTCTGGGTCGATGCCGACATCACCGAGCTCTGGAAACTGCGGGGCAGAATGGCGAGTGGCGAGGACGAGCGTCCGCCGTCGTTCACCGCGCTCCTCGCGCGGTTCACGCTCCTCGCGCTCGAACGCTTTCCGCTGCTCGCCTCCCGAGTCGGCGAACGAGGCGATGAGCTGATCGTGTTCGACGGGGTCAATCTCGGGATCGCCGCCGACACCGCGCGGGGCCTGCTCGTCCCGGTGATCCCCCGAGCAGACACGATGCCGCTCGCGCGTCTCGACGCTGAACTGCGCACACTGGGAGCCGATGCAAGGTCGGGCAGGATCCCGCCCGAACGCCTCAACGGATCCACCTTCACCGTGAACAACTACGGGAGCCTCGGCGTGGACGGGTCCGCCGCGATAATCAACCACCCGGAGGTCGCGATCCTCGGCGCAGGCCGCGCGATCGAGCGCCCGTGGGTGGTCGGCGGCGAAATCGTGCCCCGCCGCATCGTGCAGCTCTCACTGGTCTTCGACCACCGCGTCTGCGACGGAGGCTACGCCGCCGGCTTCCTCCGGAGTGTCGTCGACCTGCTCGAGCAGCCGCTGAGCGCCTACTCGCGCGTGTGAGGGGAGGGCTGCAGGGGAGCGGCGTCACTCCCTTGCGCTGCCCGCCACTCCTCGGCGAGGAGCGCGTATCCCAGTCCGTCGACCCACCCGAGGTCGCGATGCAGGGACTCGCTCACAGTGTGGAGCTCGAGCCGCATCCCGAGGCGTTCCGCGAGCCGGCGTGACGGGGCGTTCGCCGCGAACATGTTCGCGGTGACGCGGCGGAGCCCGAGGTCGGTGAAACACAGTCGGATCGTTTCGCGGAGTGCCTCGGCTGCGTACCCCCGTCCCGACCAGTCGGGGTGCAGAGTCCAGCCGAGCTCCGCCTGCACCAGAGTCGCCTGGGTGGAGACCTCTCGTTGAGCCCAGCCATCCTCGATGCGCACCATGATGTCGCCGATCACGCGATCCTCGCGTGCGATGATCAGGTGATTGCCGTGGCGGGTGGCGAAGTTCGCATCCCAGTCGGCGCGATCCGCGGGGTGCCAGGAGGTCCAGCGTCCGACGTCTGCGAGTCGACGGTAGGCCCAGACAGCCGCTGCATCGGAGAGGTCGGCGCGGCGGAGGGTCAACCGCTCGGTGTGCACTGGCCAGGTGACGCGATCGAGCAGTGCATCGGGTGGAGCATCGGTCTCGGGCATGAGTCCAGTATCTCTGGAGCTGGTTCGCTCACTCGAGCTTCACCTGCTGATCGTCGGTGGTCAGGGATTGCGGGCTCGACCTTCACGGTGCGCTCGAAAACGACGATGCGCTCGCCCGGAACCGTGGTTCGGGACGAGCGCATCGTCGATTTCGAGGAGAACGTGAATCAGGTGCCTACTGCACCACGCCCATCACCTCGTTGGAGCGGGTGTTCAGTGCCACGCCCTTCGGTTCCTTCACGAGGGAGACGGCGATGAGCGAGATGATCGTGACGCCCAGGATGTAGAGGCCGATGGTCCACGACTGACCGGTCGCACTGAAGACGAGGTCGGCGATCAGCGGAGCGAAGGCGCCGCCGAAGATCGCGCCGATGGCGTAGCCGATCGAGACGCCCGAGTAACGGATGTCGGCGGGGAACATCTCGGCGTACAGCGCGGCCTGCGGTCCATACGAGAGTCCGAGGCCCACCGTCATGAGGAACAGTGCGAGGAAGTACATGACGATGTTGCCGGTGTCGATGAGGAACCACATCGGGATCGCCCAGATGCCGAGCAGCACGTAGCCGATCTGGAAGGTGCGCACGCGCCCGAGACGGTCGGAGATGATGCCGCCGAAGAGCGTGAAGATCAACCAGCCGAACGAGGCGAGCGTGGTGGCGAGCAGCACCGGCGGGCGGGCGAGGCCGAGGCCGCCGTCCGCTTCGGGGCGCGTCGCGTACGCCGAGAAGAACGCGATGAGCAGGTAGCCGGCCGCGTTGTTCGCGATGAAGATGAGTGCGGCGAGGATGACTTCCTTGGCGTGCTTGGAGAATAGCGTCTTGAGCGGCGCGGCCGACTCGCCCTTGCGCTGCTGCAGCTCCTTGAAGATCGGCGACTCCTCGACCGCGCGGCGGATCAGGTAGCCGACGGCGATGAGCACGATGGAGAACAGGAACGGGATGCGCCATCCCCATGCGAGGAACTGCTCCTCCGTCATGGCGGTCGTGATGACCCACATGGTGGCGGTGGCGAGGATCATGCCGACCGGAACGCCGATCTGGGGGTACGCGCCGAAGAGCCCGCGCTTGCCCTTCGGGGCGTGCTCGACCGACATGAGTGCGGCGCCGCCCCACTCGCCTCCGGCGGAGAAGCCCTGCAGCACGCGCAGCAGCACGAGCAGCACCGGTGCGGCGACACCGATCTGAGCGTAGGTCGGCAGCACGCCGATGAGTGCCGTGGCGAGGCCCATCATGATGAGCGTGAGCACCAGCATGCGCTTGCGGCCGATCCGGTCGCCGAGGTGGCCGGCGACGACAGCGCCGAGCGGGCGGAAGAGGAACGAGATGCCGAGAGATGCCCACGCGACGATCTGACCGACCGTCTCGCCCGCCGGCGCGAAGTAGAGCGTCGCGAAGACGGCGCCCGCGGCCTGTGCGTAGATGAAGAAGTCGTACCACTCGATCGAGGTGCCGACGAGGGTGCCGGCGAGGACCCTGCGCTCCTCGCGCTGGCGGACTGCGGTGTCTGACATGTGAACTCCGTCGTTCGTGAAACCAGTGCCGGCGACCCTGTGCCGACCGACCGTTCGGACAGTAAAGTACTGTACAGGCAGGAGCCGTTGCGCCACAATGGCACCGCGGCTATCGTGATATTGTTACCGAACGTTCAGTCACTAAATCAGCGCTGATCGGGTGCGACAGGGAGGTCTCAACCCATGACCGAAGCGTATCTCGTGGGCGGCGCCCGTACGGCCGTCGGCCGCTACGGCGGCGCCCTGGCGGGCGTACGACCCGACGACCTCGCAGCGATCGTCATCGCCGCAGCGGCAGACCGCGCAGGTGCTCCGAGAGACGCCTTCGACGAGGTGATCCTCGGGGCCGCGAACCAGGCTGGCGAGGACAACCGTAACGTAGCGCGGATGGCCGCCCTGCTCGGCGGCTTCCCGGACACCCTTCCCGGCTACACCGTCAACCGCCTCTGCGCCTCGGGCATGACGGCGGTTGCGAACGCGGGCCAGGCGATCCGGGCCGGAGACGCCGACCTCATTCTCGCGGGCGGCGTCGAATCGATGACCCGGGCGCCGTGGGTGCAGGCGAAACCCGGCAAGGCCTGGGCGAAGCCGGGAGACCAGTTCGACACCTCCATCGGATGGCGCTTCACGAACCCCGAGTTCCTTCGGCGCGAGAAGGCGACATTCTCCATGCCCGAGACGGCGGAGGAAGTGGCGCGCGTCGACGGCATCAGCCGTGAAGACGCGGACGCCTTCGCCGCAGAGAGTCATCGGCGCGCGCTCGCCGCCATCGAGGCCGGTCGATTCGCCGACGAGATCGTCGCGGTGGAGGCCCCGGCCGGGCGCGGCAAGACGGTGACCGTCGACACGGACGAGGGGCCTCGCCCGGGGACGACCGCCGAGGTGCTGGCGGGGCTGCGACCCGTGGTGGCGGGCGGCAGCGTCGTCACGGCGGGCAACTCTTCATCATTGAACGACGGGGCCAGCGCCGTGCTCGTCGCGAGTGAGCAGGCCATCGAGCGGCACGGGCTCACCCCGCGGGCGCGCATCGTCACCAGTGTCTCGGCGGCTCTCGCGCCGGAGATCATGGGTCTCGGTCCCGTTCCCGCGACGGAGCGGGCGCTCGAGCGCGCCGGGCTCGGCATCGACGACATCGGATCCGTCGAGATCAACGAAGCGTTCGCGACCCAGTCGCTCGCCTCGATCCGTCGACTCGGGCTCGACCCGGCACGCGTGAACGCCGACGGCGGAGCGATCGCGCTCGGCCATCCACTCGGATCCTCGGGGTCGCGCCTGCTCGTGACGCTGCTCGGACGTATGGAGCGCGAGGGATCCCGCTACGGGCTCGCGACGATGTGCGTGGGTGTCGGTCAGGGCACCGCGACGATCCTGGAACGGGTGTGATCGGAATGACGACGGAACAGACCGGACCGCTGCGCATCGAGGATCGCGGCACGCACATCCTCGCGACGCTGAACCGCCCCGAGAAGCGCAACGCGATCGATCAGGACCTCATCGACGCCCTCCACGAGCTCTGCGCCGACCTGGAGGCCGCGCCGCGCACCCTCATCATCCGCGGAGCGGGTGGCGACTTCGCGGCCGGGGCCGATATCGCGCAGCTGCGCGAACGCCGCGCCCCCGAGGCCAGGGAAGGCATCAACACCCGGGCCTTCATGCGCGTCCACGCACTCCCCATGCCCGTGATCGCGGTGCTCGACGGATACGCGCTGGGCGGCGGCGCCGAACTCGCCTATGCCGCAGACATCAGGATCGGCACGCCGACCCTCAAGATCGGCAACCCCGAGACCGGCCTCGGCATCATCGCCGCGGCAGGTGCCTCGTGGCGGCTCCGCGAACTCGTGGGGGAACCGCTGGCGGCGGAGATCCTGCTCGCCGGCCGGGTTCTCGACGCCGACGCCGCGCTCGCCGCGGGTCTCGTGACCCGTCTCGCCGACGACGGTAGCGCCGCGCTCGAGGCGGCCGAGCGGACCGCCGCGCGGATCGCGAAGCTCGACGCGGCGGCCGTGCAGGCCACCAAGCGCGTGCTTGCCGCACCGCGGGTCGCGCACCCCGAGATCGACCTCGCCGAGCAGGCGATCCTGTTCGAGAGCCCCGAGAAGGAGCGACGCATGACCGAATTTCTCGAGCGGAAGCAGGAACAGCGATGACCGAGACCGTACCCTCACGCGTCGGCGTGCTCGGCGGCGGCCGTATGGGCGCTGGTATCGCGCACGCGTTCCTGCTGGCCGGCGCATACGTTGTCGTGGTCGAACGCGACGTGGCTGCGGCTGAGGCGGCCCGCGAGCGCATCGAGAAGAGCATCGACGCGTCGATCGCCCGAGGCTTCGACGGCAGTGCGCCGCAGCTGAAGCAGGCGCTGACCGTGGCGACCGACCAGGGTGCATTCGGCGCGTGCCGGCTCGTGATCGAGGCGGTGCCCGAGTCGCTCGAACTGAAGCTCGAAGCGTTGCGCGAGATCGAGCGTCAACTGCCGCAGGACGCCGTGCTCGCCTCGAACACCTCGTCGATTCCGCTCGGGCGCCTCGCGGACGCGCTCGAGCGTCCCGAGCAGTTCATCGGTCTCCACTTCTTCAACCCCGTCCCCGCCTCCGCGCTCGTCGAGATCGTCGTCAGTGAGCACACCCACTCCGGCTTGCCCGACCGGGCCCGCACCTGGGTGGAGGCGCTCGGCAAGACGCCGATCACGGTCGCCGACGCGCCTGGCTTCGCCTCGAGCCGGCTCGGCGTCGCCCTCGCCCTCGAGGCCATGCGCATGGTGGAGCAGGGCGTGGCCAGCGCCCACGACATCGACCTCGCCATGGAGCTCGGCTATCGCCACCCGACCGGCCCCCTCCGCACGACCGACATCGTCGGGCTCGACGTGCGACTCGGCATCGCCGAGCAGCTCGAGCGCGAGCTCGGCGCGGGCTTCGCACCCCCGCAGATCCTCCGCGACATGGTCGCAGAGGGAAAGCTCGGCCGGAAGAGCGGCCGGGGCTTCTACGACTGGAACGACGCATGACCGCGGTGACACCGCATCCCGAACGCGGCGGAGCCGCACGACTGGAGGAATCCCGATGACGCGCACGCTGCAAAGCTATGTTCACGACTCCTGGTGGAGTCCCGCCGATGATGCCGAGGGCACCGAGGTGCGGGACGCTTCGACGGGCGAGGTCGTCGCACGCGTCTCGAGCGCGGGTCTGGACCTCGGCGCGGCGATGGAATTCGCCCGCACCACGGGGCAGGCGAGCCTGGGGGAGCTGACCTTCCACCAGCGCGCGGTGATCCTCAAGCAGCTCGCGCTGGCACTGACCGAGCGGAAGCGGGAGCTGTACGAGCTCTCCAGCCGCACGGGCGCCACGAAAGCCGACTCATGGGTCGACGTCGATGGCGGCATCGGAGTGCTGTTCACCTACTCGGGCAAGGGCCGTCGCGAACTGCCGAACTCCCGTGTGCAGCTCGACGGACCCGTCGAGGTGCTGGCGAAGGACGGTTCATTCCTCGGGCGGCATATTCGCACGACGCTGCCGGGCGTGGCCGTGCAGATCAACGCGTTCAACTTCCCGGTGTGGGGTGCGCTCGAGAAGTTCGCGCCGACGTTCCTCGCCGGCATGCCCACGATCGTGAAGCCCGCGACGCCGGGGGCCTACCTCGCCGAGCACATGGTGAGGATCATGGTCGAGTCGGGGCTGCTTCCGGCGGGATCGCTCCAGCTGGTATCGGGATCGGTCCGCGACGTCTTCGACCACGCGCGTCTCGGTGACATCGTCTCGTTCACCGGCTCAGCGTCCACGGCGGATCAGCTCCGCCGTCACGACGCCGTGCAGACGGGCGGCGTCCTCTTCAACGCTGAGACCGACTCGATCAACGCCTCTGTGCTCGGTCCTGACGCCGTCGAGGGAACGCCCGAGTTCGACGCGTACGTGCGCCAGCTCGTCTCCGAGATGACGTCGAAGGCGGGCCAGAAGTGCACCGCGATCCGACGCGCGATCGTTCCGGCCGAGTCGGCGGACGCCCTCGTCGCGGCCGTCGAGGCGCGTCTCGCCGAGAAGATTGTGGTCGGTGACCCGCGTGCGGAGGGCGTCACCATGGGGGCGCTCGCGTCTGCGGAACAGCGTGCCGAGGTCTTCCGCCAGGTGCAGCGGCTCGTGGAGGGCGGGGGGCGCATCGTGGTCGGAGAGGGCCAGGATCCTGCCGCGGAGGGCGCATTCGCCGAGCCGATGCTGCTCCGCTTCGACGACCCCGAGTCGCCGCGCGTGCACGACACCGAGGCGTTCGGACCGGTCTCGTCGGTGATCGCGTACGAGACTCCGGAGCAGGCCGCCGACCTCGTCGTGCGCGGCGGCGGATCGCTCGTCACCAGCGTCGCTTCGGCAGACGCGCAGTTCGTCGCCGACCTCACCCGCCGTACTGCTTCGGCCAACGGGCGTATCCTCGTGCTCGACCGTGTGGACGCGCGGAGCTCGACGGGCCACGGCTCACCCCTCCCTATGCTCGTTCACGGCGGCCCGGGTCGCGCCGGCGGCGGCGAAGAGCTCGGCGGGGTGCGCAGCGTGTTCCACTACATGCAGCGCACCGCGATCCAGGGCAGCCCCGAGATGCTCACCGCGATCACGGGCGTGTGGCATGCCGGTGCTGGGACGCGCGACGATCAGCACCCGTTCCGCAAGTCCCTTCAGGATCTCCGGATCGGCGATCAGGTCGTCTCCGAGGAGCGCGAGGTCACCCTCGACGACATTGCGCACTTCGCCGAGTTCACCGGCGACACGTTTTACGCGCACACCGACGAGGAAGCGGCGGCGGCGAATCCGTTCTTCCCCGGTCGCGTCGCGCACGGCTACCTGCTGCTCTCCTTCGCGGCTGGCCTCTTCGTCTCGCCCGCGCCCGGACCAGTCCTCGCGAACTACGGCCTCGAGTCGCTGCGGTTCATGACCCCGGTCTCGCCGGGGGACCGGATCCGCGTCGCACTGACCGCGAAGGAGATCATTCCCCGCGAGACGCACGACTACGGCGAGGTGCACTGGGACGCCGTGCTCACCAACCAGGAGGGCGAGACGGTCGCGACGTACGACGTGCTGACGCTCGTGTCGAAGACGCCGGAGATTCCGGCGGAGTAGGCGGGGTCGCCTGAGCTCGGGCTCGAGCCCCATGCACACCCCGCGAGTGAACACAGTTGGTTCTGAAGGAGTCGGCGGTTTCAGGGGGCTAGTGCAACACCGCTGATCAACTCGTCCAGCCTCTCACGCGGCGTGTAAAACCCCAACGTCTGACGCGGGCGACCGTTCAAGAGCTCCTGCACCTGGGCGATCTCCCCGTCACTGACACCATTGAAATTGGTTCCCTTGGGATAAAAATCACGGATCAACCCATTGAGGTTCTCGTTCGACCCCCGCTGCCAGGGCGAGTGCGGATCACAGAAAAACACCCGACACCCCGTCGCGACCGTGAACTCAGCATGCCGAGCCATCTCGACCCCCTGATCCCACGTCACCGTCTTGCGTAACTCCCCGGGCAACCCCTCGACCATCTCTTGCATCACCTGAACCACCGTGGCCGAGTCCCGCACCCCGGGAAGCCTGCCGATCAACGCGAACCGAGTCTGCCGCTCCACCAGCGTCACCAGTCCAGAGTTCCCCGGACCGACCACGAGATCCCCTTCCCAGTGCCCAGGAACTGCACGATCAGCAACCTCGGCAGGACGATCCAATAAGTGCGCCCCGTCCAACCACGGACGCCTCGTCCGCGCCGGCAGCTTGGACTGAGGGATGCGCCCGGTCCGTCCCGAACGGAGCGCTTTCTCGACAGTGAGTTCGTGCCGCAGGGCACCGGCGCCTTGCACGTACAGGGCTTGATAGATCGTTTCGTGCGACACCCACAACTCCGGACTATCGGGGAACTCGACCCGCAACCTGCCAGCGACCTGCTGCGGCGAACACTTCGCATTCAACCTATCGGCCACCAATGCTCGCAGGAACGTATCGTCGAGCTTTCTTGTTCGGGGAGATCTGCGCAGCAGCATCGTCCGATACTGGCTCGTCACAGCGTGATACCTAGAACCCCCGCTCCCAGCGTTCCCGTTCGGCAGGGGAGGGCGGGTCACTGGATGACGCCTCACCTCCCGAGACACTGTCGATACGTTCACTCCGAGATGCCGGGCAATCCGGCGATATGACCAGGCAGGTTCCATGCCGAGCGCGGTCTCGATGAACACCCGCTCTTCCAACCCCAGACGATGGTAAGCGCGCCCCGGGGAACGTTCCGCATCAGTAAGGTCTGCCCGGCGTGCATACCTGCGTGAGGTGTCCATGCCCGCTAGCCTGGCCCATTTCGTCACCGTGTTCCGGCTCATACCTCGCCCAGCAGCGACCGCTTCAATCGACCCGACGCGCACCACCTCGTTCAAGACAGCGGACCATGCCTCGTCCGAGTAGTTCCTCGGCACCCTTGCCATACACACCTCCATCAATGAAGGTGTTGCACTAGCCCCCTGAAACCGCCGTCCGATCTGGAACAAACTCCGTTCACTCGGCAGATACGCCTCACGGCTCTGCGTCTGCATTCGGCCCCGCGGACCCCCGCAATGGCGATGACGAAGCAGGTGACGGGCTTCGCCGGGTGGAAATCTCACGCCTACACTCGTGAGCAACCCCGGCGCAGCGCACTGATGTGTGACGGCCGAGGTTCATTTCTTCCCGGTCTTGAGCGAAACCCTCGGATCTGAACGAGGCGTCATCACAGGCGTCGCCCCAAACGCGTGCCTACGAAGTACTCTCAGAGCATGAGATTCTTGCGTGCAGTACTTTTCGTGCTCGCCACGCTGTTCACGATCAGTCTTGTCGCTCTCGGGGGGATCTCGGTAGTTAAGTTCTCCACTGAGGGGGAGAGGTTCGCCGGCTCCGAGTGGCTCGTCGGCCTGGGCTTCGGGGCGATGTGGGTGGCCCTCGCGTGTCCGGTACTCATCGCCCTGGTCGCAGTGGCGGTTGGCCTCCGGCGTCGTGCGGTGCGGACCGCAGCCGCAGCTCAACAGACGCGCGTGGCGGGTGCGATCAGCGGAAGTCGCGACTCTCGTTGACCCGCAGGCCCGAGCGAACGTAGGAGAGCACCGAGTCGGCGAGTGCCTCCGGTGTGACGGGCCCATCGGGCCGGTACCACTCGACGAGCGAGTTCACGAGCCCGAAGGTGAAGCGCGCTGCGAGCCCTGGGTCGAGATCGTCGCGCAGTGATCCCTCGTCGCGAGCGCGCGCGAAGGTCTCGCGCAGGCGGCTGGTGAGCGCGCGCCGCCGCTCCATCGAGCGCCGTTCGACATCGGAGTTGCCGTGCAGTCGGAGGAGCAGCGTCAAGTACTCGCGCCGCTCGCACGCGACGATCACGGCTTCCCTCACGATGAAGCGGATGCGCGAGACGGCGTCTCCCTCGCGAGCTTCGGCCTCATCGAAGACGCGCTCGAGCTCGCCGAGCGCGCGCTCCAGTGCGAGCTCGAGCATCTCCCCCTTGGATGAGAAGTGATGGTACACGGCGGACTTCGACAGGCCGAGGCGCTTGGCGATCATCTCGAGCGATGAGGCGTCGTAGCCGTGGTCGGTGAAGACCTCGACGATGACGGCGAGCATGCTGTTCTGGTCGTGGCCCGGCCGGCCGCGGCGCGGGGCGGGAGTGGTGTCGTTCACGTCCGGGTCCTCTCTCATGCGTCGCGCGGGCGTTCCGGCAGGGGAGCATTCCGCCGAGTACAAGCTACCGCAGGTCGTACAGCCGCTTCAGCTTGCCCTCAGAGCGGGGCAGCGATCCCGGTGCGACGATCTCGATGCCGAGCGTCGTGCCGACCCGCTCCTTCACGAGCGTGCAGAGCAGCTTGCCCGCGACCTCAGCCTCGGCGTGATCGACGTCCTCGCGGGGCTCGATCTTCACGGTGAGGTGGTCCATCGCGGCGTTCTTCGTGAGTTCCAGGATGAAGTGGCTGCTGAGCTCGGGGATCTCGAGCGCGATCTCTTCGATCTGCGTCGGGAAGAGGTTCACCCCGCGCAGGATGATCATGTCGTCGTTGCGCCCCGTGATCTTCGCGATTCGACGGTGCGACGGACGAGCGGACCCCGGGTGCAGCGATGTGAGGTCGCGGGTGCGGTATCGGATCATCGGGAACGCTTCTTTGGTGAGTGTCGTGAACACGAGCTCTCCGGTCGTGCCGTCGGGCACCTGGCGCAGGTCGTCGTCGATGATCTCGGGGAGGAAGTGGTCCTCCCAGATGTGGGGGCCGTCCTGCGTCTCCACGCACTCGTTGCCGACGCCTGGCCCCATGATCTCGGAGAGGCCGTAGATGTCGACGGCCTTGATGTCCATGCGTTCCTCGAGTTCGGCGCGCATCGCGTCGGTCCAGGGTTCCGCGCCGCAGATGGCGACCTTGAGGCTGGTCGTGCGGGGGTCGATGCCGGCCTGTTCGAACGCGTCCGCGAGGGTGAGCAGGTAGCTCGGGGTGCACATGATCGCGTCCGGCCGGAAGTCGGTGATGAGCTGGATCTGCTTCGCGGTCTGCCCGCCCGACATCGGGATCACGGTGCAGCCGAGTCGCTCGATCCCCGCGTGGACACCGAGTCCGCCCGTGAAGAGGCCGTACCCGTATGCGTTGTGCACCATCCACCCCGGGCGGACGCCCGAAGCGTAGAGGGACCGGGCGATGAGGTCTGCCCAGTTGTCGAGATCCTGCTCGGTGTAGCCGACGACGGTGAGGCGCCCCGTGGTGCCCGAAGAGGCGTGCACGCGTCGGACCTGGTCCATCGGCACGGCGAACAGGCCGAAGGGGTAGTGCTCGCGCAGGTCGCTCTTGGTGGTGAAGGGGAGCTTCTCGATGTCGGAGAGCTGCTGGATGTCCTCAGGCTTCACCCCGACCTCGTCGAACCGCTGCCGGTAGAAGGGGACGTTCTCGTATGCGTGACGCACCGTCCACTGCAGTCGCTGGAGCTGCAGTGTCTCGAGCTCCGCGCGACTCAGGCGCTCTTCGGGGTGGTAGCCCGTCTCCTCGGCTGTGGTCGTCATCGTTCGCTGTGCCTCTCTGCCGCTGCGCGTCGTGGTGGTCTCGGGGATGTCGATGATGCTCATGCGCCGGCCTCCGCTGCAGTGCTGTCGTCCGTGGGTGCGTCCGAGGGGATCGGGATCGGGCGGTTCGTCGCGAGCGATCGTCCGCGGAACTCCGCGACGACCTGCCCCTCCTGGTCGGCGACCGTCACGTCGTAGAGGCCGTTGCGGCCCGAGAGCCAGCGGCGCTCGGCAGTGGCGGTGAGGGTGTCGCCGGCGTGGCTCGCCCGCGTGAAGGTGACGTCGACGCCCGAGGCGACGACAGCTGTGTCGGCCTCGTTGCAGGCGTAGGCGAATGCCGTGTCGGCGAGGGTGAACACCATGCCGCCGTGTGTGATGCCGAAACCGTTGGCCATGTCGTCGCGGACGCGCATCGAGAGTACCGCCCGACCGCGCTCGAGCTCGTGGATCGTGATGCCGAACGCACGCTTGGTGTTGTCGGTGAGCAGCATCGCGGTCGCCGACCAGCTCGGATCGAGAGCGACTTCGTGCTCGATGCCCTCGCGGGTCTGCGTCGCGTCGGTGGCCTCTGCCTGCGTATTCGTCGGTGAATTCATGTGCGCTCCATTGCGTGCCATTTGGCCCTCGTCGGTTCCGGTCCGCGATTGCGGCCGAAGCGAAAAGCGGTATACTCACTGAATGGTCGGTAAGTAATTTCCCTCGTGAAGACTACCACCAAAAGACGGAAGAACAGCAAGACCGGATGCGCAAGTCTGACGCAAGGAGGCACCAGATGTCGATCACGGCGACCACCGAACCAGCCGAGCAGGCCGACCAGGCACACTTCGATGCGGTCATCGAAGCCGATCAGCGCATCGAACCGCGCGACTGGATGCCCGAGAAGTACCGTCGCACGCTGATCCGCCAGATCTCGCAGCACGCGCACTCGGAGATCATCGGCATGCAGCCCGAGGCGAACTGGATCACCCGCGCTCCCAGCTTGAAGCGCAAGGCGATCCTTACCGCGAAGGTGCAGGACGAGGCCGGGCACGGCCTCTATCTCTACGCGGCGGCCCAGACGCTCGGCATCACCCGCGAGGAGATGACGATGCAGCTCATCGAGGGGAGGGCCCGCTACTCCTCGATCTTCAACTACCACACGCCGACCTGGGCCGACATGGGCGCGATCGGCTGGCTCGTCGACGGTGCGGCGATCTGCAACCAGGTGCCCCTCTGTCGCGCATCCTACGGCCCGTACGGGCGCGCGATGGTGCGCATCTGCAAGGAGGAGTCGTTCCACCAGCGCCAGGGCTTCGAGATCTTGATGGAGCTCTCGAATGGCACCCCTGAGCAGAAGCAGATGGCGCAGGACGCGGTCGACCGCTGGTACTGGCCCGCCCTCATGATGTTCGGCCCGAGTGACGAGCACTCGCCGAACTCGGCGCAGTCGATGGCCTGGAAGATCAAGCGCTTCTCGAACGATGAACTGCGGAACCGGTTCGTCGGCATGTGCGTGCCGCAGTTCGAGGCGCTCGGTCTCGAGTGCCCCGACAAGGATCTCCGATTCGATGAGGAGACCGGCACCTGGATCACCGGCGAGATCGACTGGGACGAGTTCAACGCCGTCCTCGACGGGCGCGGCCCCGCGAACACGCAGCGGATCCGTCACCGGCGCGAAGCGCACGAGGCCGGAGCCTGGGTGCGCGAGGCCGCCGCGGAGTACGCGCGGAAGCAGCGCGAGCGCGATCAGCAGCCTCTCGCGGCGTAGGCCCGCCGCACACCGAGCACACGAACAGCAGACCAAGGAGACGACGATGTCGACACCCGGTGAGACCGGTACCGAGACCTGGCCCCTGTGGGAGGTCTTCGTCCGTGCAGGGCGCGGGCTCAGCCACGTGCACGTGGGGTCCCTCCACGCGCCCGACGAGGCGATGGCGCTGCGGAACGCCCGCGATCTGTACACCAGGCGCAATGAGGGCCTCTCGATCTGGGTCGTGCCCGCTGCGGCGATCACGACGAGCGACCCGGACTCGAAGGGCGTGTTCTTCGAGTCGCCCGCGGGCAAGAACTACCGCCACGCGATCTACTACACCCGCGCCGAGGGGGTGAAGCACCTGTGAGCGACACCCACCTCGATGACGTGCACGGCGATGTCCACGGCGATGTCAGCGTCGATGAACTGCAGCTCTCGGAAGAACTGCTGGGGGTCTCGGGTACCGCGTCGGACGACGTGGCCGAGTACGCGCTGCGTCTCGGCGATGACGCCCTGATTCTCGCGCAGCAGCTGGGGTGGTGGATCTCCCGCGCCCCGGAGCTCGAGGAGGACATGGCGCTCGGCAACATCGGCCTCGACCTGCTCGGGCACGCCAGGGCACTGCTCCACTACGCCGGTACCGCGTCCGGACGATCCGAGGACGACCTCGCGTACTGGCGCGACGAGCCCGATTTCCGCAGCTGCTGGCTCGTCGAGCAGCCGAACGGGCACTTCGGCGACACGATCGCGCGTCAGTTCCTGTTCTCCGCGTACCAGGCGGAGCTCTACCGGGAGCTGCTGCGCAGCGACGATCCCTCGCTCGCGGCGATCGCGGGCAAGGCCGACCGCGAGGTGAGGTACCACCTGGATCACGCGGTCCAGTGGATCCTGCGCCTTGCCGGCGGCACCGACGAGTCCCGCGGGAAGATCATCGTGTCGCTCGAGGAAGTGTGGCCCTACATCGATGAGCTCTTCACCGACGACGCGCTGACCGAGCGCCTCGCGGGCACCGTGCCGCAGCCGTCGGCGCTGCGCCCCGCCTTCGACGCGACGGTCGACGCCGTGCTCGCCGAAGCCGAGCTCGAGCGCCCGGCGAAGAAGCCCGCCATGGCCGGCGGCCGCGAGGGAAGACACAGCACCCAGCTCGGCTACATCCTGGCCGAGATGCAGTGGCTCGCGAGACGCCACCCGGGTGCGACGTGGTGACGGCGGAGCTCACGGGCGTCCGCCCCGCCGACGTCGAGGCGGCGCGGGCGTGGGACCTTGCTGCAGAGGTGCTGGATCCGGAGGTGCCTGCGCTCACGATCGAGGATCTCGGGGTGCTGCGCGAAGCGCACGTGGACGGGACCTCGGCGCGCATCGTGCTGACCCCGACCTACTCGGGCTGCCCGGCGATCGACCAGATGCGCGACGACGTGCGCGCGAAGCTCACCGGCGCCGGGTTCACCGATGTCGTGGTCGACACGACGCTCAGCCCCGCATGGACCACCGACTGGATGACCGAGGAGGGCAAGCGCAAGCTCGAGGAGTACGGCATCGCGCCCCCGAACTTCCGCTCCGCGATGCACCGCGGTCCGATCCCGGTGCAGATCGCCGTGAAGTGCCCGCAGTGCCAGTCGCTGCGCACCCGGGAGATCGCACGGTTCGGCTCGACGTCGTGCAAGGCCCTCTACGAGTGCCTCGACTGCCTCGAACCCTTCGACTACTTCAAAGTCCACTAGGCCGCGAGAGGATCACCATGGCCGCCATCAATCTCGGCAGGACTCAGCGCGCGAAATTTCACGACCTCACGGTCTCCGACGTGCGCCCGCTCACCGAGTCGAGCGTCGAGGTCACGTTCGCCGTGCCCGACGAGCTCGTCGCTGAGTACCGCTACGCCGCGGGGCAGTACCTCGCCCTCCGCACGACCATCGACGGCGAGGACGTGCGCCGCTCCTATTCAATCTGCAGGCCGCCGGCTGACGGCAGCATTTCCGTCGCGATCAAGCGCGATCTCGGCGGGGTGTTCTCCAGCTGGGCGAATGAGCAGCTGCAGCCGGGCGACACGCTGCAGGTCATGACGCCGCAGGGCGCGTTCACGTCGAACCTCGACGAGCTCGACGGCAAGCGGGTCGTCGGGATCGCCGCTGGCTCGGGAATCACGCCCGTCATCACCATGGCTCACCGCGTGCTCAGCCAGAGCGACAGCGCCAGGTTCGACCTGCTGTTCACCAATCGATCGTCGCTCGACGTCATGTTCGTCGAGGAGCTCGCGGACCTGAAGGATCGCTACCCGCAGCGCTTCGCCCTCCACCACGTGCTGTCGCGCGAGCAGCGTGCGGCGCCCATCATGTCGGGCAGGCTCGACGAGGAGAAGCTGCGCACGATCCTCACGACGCTCATTCCCGTCGGCATGGTCGACGAGTGGGTGCTCTGCGGTCCGTTCGAGCTGGTGCAGCTGTGCCGGGACCTGCTCGCCGAGTTCGGCGTCGAGTCCTCGCACATCCGCTTCGAGCTCTTCACAACGGGCGAGCCAGGCCAGGCGACCCCGACGCGTGCGCGTCCGGTGGAGGTGCAGGAGGGCGAGAAGACCATCGCGATCGACTTCCGACTCGACGGAACCTCGGGGTCTGTGGCGAGTCCCGTGAGCGCGAACGAGACGATCCTCAACGCCGCCCTGCGGGTCCGCGCCGATGTTCCATTCGCGTGCGCCGGAGGCGTCTGCGGCACCTGCCGCGCGAAGATCGTCGAGGGATCCGTCTCGATGACCGAGAACTACGCGCTCGAAGCCGACGAGATCGAGCGCGGCTACGTGCTCACCTGCCAGTCGCACCCCACGTCGGATCGCGTCTTCGTCGACTACGACGCGTGACACCCGAGCCCGACACCCGCCCACGAAGAGGAGCCCCGTGATCGACCTCACCATCGCCGACGATGTCGCCGAGATCACCCTGAACGCACCCCAGAAGCTCAACGCGCTCGACGCGGCAGCCGTCGACGAGCTCTCGAGTGCCTACGCGCGGGCCGCCGACGCCGGCGTGCGTGCGCTCGTGCTGCGCGGCGAGGGGCGGGCGTTCTGCGCCGGTCGCGACATCTCGGGCGTCGACCCGCGCGAGGACGATGTGCTCGGGTATCTCGAGGGGCGCATCCAGCCACTCATGGAGCGGATGACGGCGTTCCCCGCGCCCACCTTCGCCGTTGCGCACGGCGCCTGCCTCGGGGTCGGGCTCGGCCTGCTCATCGCGAGCGACGTGGTCTACGTCGCCGAGTCAGCGAAGATCGGCAGTCCGTTCGCGAACCTCGGTGCCACCCTCGACTCGGGCGGGCACGCGCTGTTCGTCGAGCGTCTCGGCGCGCACCGCACCCTCGACCTCATCTACACGGGGCGACTCATGTCGGGATCGGAGGCGGTGGATTCGGGTCTCTTCTCGCGGGTCCTCCCCGACGACGACGCGCTCGAAGTGACCCGGAGTGCGGCAGCGCAAGCGGCCCGAGGCGCCACCCGCGCCTTCCTCGCGTCGCGCGAACTCGTGCGCGACCTGCGCGACCGGCGCATCGGTCTCTGGGAGTCGATGGCCGACGAGAACCGCGCCCAGGCGGCTCTCTGCGATACGGACGACTACCGCGAGGGGTTCGCCGCGTTCCAGGAGAAGCGGAAGCCGGTGTTCCATGGTCGGTGACGGTCTCGAATCGGGCAACTGGGTCGCGCAGAACGGCTCGGGAGAGCTCGCCGATGCCATGGGTATCGAGTTCACGGAGTACACCGTGGAACGCACCGTCGCGCGGATGCCGGTCGCCGGCAACCGTCAGACGGTGGGGTACCTCCACGGAGGAGCATACGTCGTGCTCGGCGAATCGCTCGGCTCGATGGCGGCCAACCTGCACGCGGGGCCCGGCCGTCTCGCCGTCGGCATCGACGTGAACGCAACGCACGTGCGCTCCGCGACGTCCGGGTACGTGACAGGGGTGTGCACGCCGATCCACCTCGGTCGCACGCTCACCGTCCACGAGATCGTCGTGGAGGACGACGAGGGGCGCCGCTGCTGCACCGTGCGGATCACGAACCTCATCAAGGACGCCCCGTCCGAGTGACCGCTGCGCGTCGCCGCGGAAAACCCTGATGACCCGCCTACAGTGTGGTTATGGCAGAGCTTTCGGAAGGTGTCGGGGACGCCGCCGAGGCGCGAGTCGTCGAGTGGGCGCGGTCGCTCAGTGAG